>JALYGD010000088.1 GCA_030777265.1 Actinomycetota bacterium
CGTCCTCCTCTACCGCCTCCTGGTCAACCGCTTGGAGCTGCGCCTGGAGGTTGGCCATCTGCTCCTGCAGCCGCGCGAAATTCTCCTGCATACGCTGCTGGTGGTCGGCCATCCGCTGGAAGGCGAGCTGCAGGTTTGCCTGGAACTGCTCCATCTGTGATTGAAAGGGTTCCTGGAGGCGCCGCAGCTGCTGCTGCAGCTGGCGGCCCTGCCGGTCGGCCTGCTGAGACGTCCTCTGGGTGCCTCCTCCCCCGGCCAACATCTGCTCCCAATGTCGGCGCACGGGCTCCCAGGCGGCGACAACCTGCTCCTGGTACCTGCGAAGTGGGACCTGCAGTTGCTCGAAAACGCGGGCCCACTCCTGGAAGAGCGCGGACATGCGATCACGGTCGGCCATGGGACGTCCTTGGTTCAGGCATCGATGCGGCAGCGGAGCGACCGCGGCGTCGTCTTCGCGCACGCTCCTGACTCCAGCCTATGCGCGCAACCGGGACTCACAAAGCCCGGTCGTGACGGCGGAGGAGCGCGATGGTAGTTGTCAAGCCTCTGCGAGGAGCTGGCCCGCGACCCTGTGGAGCTCCGCTTCTGTCACCCTGCCGAAGATCCTGGCCGCCACCCGACCCCCGCGGTCAACCACGATGGTGGTTGGAATCGCGGCCGGGCCCACCCCCCCGTACTTCGCTGCGTACACGCTGGCAGGGTCGAGGACCGATTGGTAGGGGACGGCGAATTCGCGTTGATGCGCGCGGGCGTTCGCCTCCGTGTCCTGCACTGCGACACCGAGGAAGGCGACGTCGTGGCCCGACAATGCCTCGTATGCCTGGTTCAGTTCGGGCTGCTCGGCGCGACAAGGGCCGCACCACGAGGCCCAGAAGTTGACCACAACCACCTTGCCGATGAGGGCGTCGAGTCCGAGCTCGCCCTCGCTGCCCAGCAGGGGGGCTTGGTCGGTTGGTGCTGGCAGCCGAGCCTCGATCGGGATCGTCTGGGTCCGGTCATGGTCGGATGCTGGATCCGACGGGGAGCTCGTCGAGGGGCGCGTCGCCATGAGTACGACGACCGAGAGCGCCAGCAGCGGGACGACGACGACAAGGACGCGAGCTAGCGCAGATTGCTTCGGAGTTTCGTCCATGGGCTTGGTCCCGCTTGCGAGCAGCTGTCTGTTCGACGGGCGCGGTGCAGCTTATCGACGCGGTCGCGGGCTCACCGATGTGGCAGCTCCCGTCCAGAGCCGAAGGGCGGCTCCTCCGCCAGAAGCTCGCAAGGGGCACTCACTCGTGGGCCAGCAGGTCGCACGACGGCTCCCGCCGCGGTTGGGGCTCGTTCAGACATCGGAGTCGAAGAGCAACCGCGAGAGATAGACGTGGATGGCCTGGTTCCGGGGGGGACGATTGCCAGCCAGGCGCTTCCCCCACAGCGCTGCCACCGTGACCGCTCCCGCGATCGTCCCGACGCGACCGTGAGTGGCTCGCAACACGGGAACGAGGGCAGCGTGCGAGAAGAAGGCGCCTAGACCCGTTTGTCCCGCGAGTCGCCCGACGGCCAGCCCAGCCAGCAGCACAAGGCTGCCTGGCCAGGCAACCAGGGAGAGACCGCCCACGGCCGGCGAGATGCCTCGCCCACCTGCTCCCCGCAGGAAAGGAGACCAGTTGTGTCCGGCGACGGCGAACCCGACGCTGACGGCCGCGAGAGTGTGTCGGTCGCGGGCCAAGAACGGTCCCACCGCCCCTTTGCCGATATCGCATATGACGGCCACGATCAGTGGACCCAACCCGGCAACGCGATAGAGCGCGGTCCCCGAGACCGTACCGGTCTCGACGTCGCGCAGGTCGGTGTCCGCCGTGATCTCTGCCACCATGTTGGAGAACGGCACGCCGCCGACGAGGAAGGCCACCGATGGGACCATGGCGGTACGGAGTGCATCCTTCACGTGGAAGCAGCGTAATGAGGAGCGGTGGTCGTCGTGCCGCGGCAGGGTGGTCAACGGCGAGGAGTCATGAGCTGATCGACTGGCGCGTAGTCGTCGGTGAGCAGCGGGGCGCCGTTGACGAAGGGCTCGAGTGACCCGCCAGCCAGGGCGGCCCCCGCTCCGCCACGTGCCTTGCTGCGGGCGAGGATCGCGTCGACCTGGATGGGGGCGTCAGAGGCGACGAGAACAAAGTTGCCGCCCTCGTCGCCTCGCAAGTGGTCCGGTGGTGCGAACACTGCGACGTGCGAGAAGACGTGCCGGAGGGTATTCGCCTCCGCCCGGGCGAAGCCGAGCGGCGGGTAGTCGATGAGGTTCATGACGTAGATGCCCTCGGGACGCAGACGCGCCTTGACCTCCGCGAGGAACTCCTGCGTCGTCAAGTGCCACGGGACGGCAAGGCCCCCGAACGCGTCGCCGATGACGACGTCGAACGCGCTTCGTGGCACCCCACGCAGGGTCAGACGGGCATCCCCAACCTGAACGCGGAGCTCGGGGTCGGCAACCAGTCCCAGTTCCTGCCGTGCGATCTCGACGAGCATCGGGTCGAGCTCGAGGACAAGGTTCGTCGAACCTGGGCGGGTGGCTGCCACATAGCGGGGCAGGGTGAAGCCACCGCCGCCGATCGACAGCACGTCGAGCGGTTCACCCGCTGGGGCAACCATGGCGAGGACGTCGCTCACCGTCCGGGCGTAGGCGAACTCGAGATGGGTAGGGTCCGACAGGTCCATGTAGCTGTGGCGGACGGTGTCGAGCAGCAGCAGCCGGCCCGAAGCGCGCGTGGAGTCGGGGACGACCCGGGCGCAGAAGTAGGCGCTTTCGTACTTGCACGGTGACACTCGTGCCACCGTGAGCAGGGCCGCGAACACCGCGACGATCACGATCCAGACGACACCAGCCGTGTCTGTCGGGCGCAGAGCCCACCACAGGACGACCCCCACGAGCACCAGGGAGCTGCCGAGACCGAGGACGATCGTGTCACTGGGCAGCGCAGCGATGAGAAGGAAACCGGTCAGGAAGGTGCCGACGATGGCGCCGGCCGTGCCGATCGCAGCCAACCTTCCGACCACGGTGCCCGTCTCATCCAGGTCGTCGAGTTGGAGTTTCACGACCGTAGGGTTGACCGCGCTGAGCACAACGGCAGGGGCGAAGAAACCGACGAAGGCCAGCACGACGATCGCGACCGGTCCGGCGCCCTGCAGGCCCGCACCGAACATGGAGACCCAGACGGGAGCGAGAAGTGCCAACACTCCCCCGGCTGCGACCAGCGGTCCGAGCAGCCTTCGCGGGTCGATACGGTCAGCTGCCCGGCCGCCCAGCCAGCTGCCGAGCGAGATCCCCGCGAGGACCGTGCCGATGATTCCCGTGTAGGTCTCGAGCGACACGCCGACATAGGGAGCGAGCAGCCGACCGGCGAGGATTTCCAGTACGAGTACCGCGGCCGAGGTGAAGAAGACGAGGACGCCGGCGGCGAGTGAAGGCATTCGTCAACGGTAGCGCCAAGCCCCGGGCGATCGGCGCCGGGGAGTAACCGCGACTTGCCCGCCCTCCCGCCGCCTGCGGCGGCCTCCCGGCAGCGAACGGCACTCGCCTCTCCCCCGGCATCGAACCGGAACGACTTCCTACACTGCCTCTCCTCTGGCGGAAGGACCTCGGATGGTGCTGTTGCAAGAGCGGATCGACGAGGTCTTGATCCGACAAGTGCTCGATGCGGCCCTCGGCGGCGGCGCGGGCTTCGCCGAGTTCTACGCAGAACAGAAGCGCTCCCGCTCCTTGCGACTCGAGGACCGGCGCATCGAGGAGCTCACCGCCTCGCTCGACATCGGGGCGGGGATTCGGGTCATCTCCGGCCGTCAGGTTGCCTACGCCTACACCAACGTCATCGATCATGACGCCCTCGTTGAAGCGGCAAAGGTTGCCGCGGCCGGCGCCCAAGGCCAGGCCGCAGGTGAGGTCGCCGGCCTGGTCCGCCCCGACCGGAGAGTTATCCACCCGGTCAGGAAGCATCCCTTCGAGGCCGACAAGCAGCGCCTCGTCGAGCTGTCGGCACGGGCGGACGAAGCCGCGCGGAACGTCTCCGGCGACGTCAGCCAGGTCGTGGTCGTCTATCTCGACGCCGTCACCGACGTGCTCGTCGCGAACTCCGAAGGCCGCCACGTCGACGATTCCCGCACCCGCACCCGCCTCGCCGTGCGGGTGGTCGCAAGCCGCAACGGCATCATCCAGACCGGCTTCGAAGGACCTGGCGGGAGTGCCGGCCACGAACTGTTCGACTCCCACCCGCCTGAGGACATCGGCCGGGAGGCCGCTCGCCAAGCTGTGGCGATGCTCGACAGCCGACCGGCCCCGACGGGAGAGATGCCCGTTGTTCTGTGGCGCGGCCACGGGGGGGTGCTCTTCCACGAAGCCTGCGGTCACGGTCTGGAGGCCGACATCGTCGCGAAGGAGGCAAGTGTCTACGCGGGAAGGCAGGGCCAGAAGGTCGGCAGTGACCTGCTGTCCGGTGTGGACGACGCCACGGTGCAGAACGGCTGGGGATCCTTCGCTTTCGACGACGAGGGTGAACCGGCCCAGCGGACGGTCATGCTCGACAAGGGCGTGCTCGGCGATTACCTCACCGACCGTCGCAGCGCCCGCCAGCTGGGACTGCCGACCAGCGGCAATGGCCGCCGCCAGTCCTATGCGCACCTGCCGCTCCCACGCATGACGAACTCTTACATCCTGCCGGGCGAAGCGGACCCGGACGCGCCGGTCGCGACCCTCGGCCGGGGTGTTCTCTGCAAGGGGCTCGGAGGCGGTCAGGTCGACCCGGCCACCGGGGACTTCGTGTTCGGAATGACCGAGGCCTACCTCGTGGAGGGTGGCGAGGTGAAGCACGCGTTGCGGGGCGCGAACCTCGTCGGCAACGGCCCGGAGACTTTGGGCCGCATCGACATGGTCTGCTCGGACTTCGGAGAGAAGCAGGGAGTTTGCGGCAAGGAGGGGCAAGGTGCGCCGGTAGCATTCGGCACTCCGACCCTGCGCATCGCCCGGATCACGGTTGGAGGGACGGGGTGAGCCAGGCGCCCGCCTCGCCCCAGTTGCTCGACCTCGTACTCGCGGTCATCGAACGGGCCCGTCCAGGAGAGCAGGTCGAGGCATACGCCGTGCGTAGCGCGAAGACGGAGGTCGACGCGCTGCGGGGTGAAATCGACGCTCTGACGTCCGCCGAGACGCGCGGCGTCGGGATCCGGGTGATAGTCGAGGGTCGACAGGGTTACGCGTCCTCTGCCGTGGTGACGGAGGGCGGGCTCGACGAGGCGATCGCGGAGGCTCGCTCGAACGCGCAGGTCGCCACGCCTGACGAGGCGAACGAGCTGCCCCAACCCGAGGAGCCCCCGGTCATCGCCGACCTCGTCCACCCGGCGTTTCTCAGCACGCGGGTTGAGGAAAAGATGGGCCTCGCCCTCGAACTCGAGGCCGTCGCCCTCGGTGTGGACAGCCGGGTCCGTGGCGTCCGGCTCTCGAAGTACGGCGACGCCTTCCAAGAGGTCGCACTCGCTTCGACGAAGGGTCTGGGGTTGACAGCCGCCCGCACCGAGGCATGGGCCTACGTGCGGCCGCTCGCATCCGAGGGCGACGAGACCCAGACCGGGCTCGGTATCACCGTCGGACGCGCACCTGCCGAACTCGACGTCGAAGCGGCCGGCCGGGAGGGCGCCGAGCGGGCCCTGCGTCTGCTCGGCGCATCGAAGCCCGAGAGCCGGCGGCTACCGGTCGTCTTCGACCCCCACGCGACCGCCTCGTTCCTCGGTGTAGTAGCCAGCGCCCTGTCGGCCGAAGCTGCCCTCAAAGGCCGCTCTCTGTTCACAGATCGGCTCGGCGAGGAGGTCGCCGCCGACGTCACCCTCCTCGACGACGGGTTGCTGCCGGACGGGCTGGCGACCGCGCCCTGGGACGGCGAAGGCGTGCCGCAGCAGAAGACGTGCATCATCGAAGCTGGGGTTCTGAGCTCCCTGCTCCACAATAGCTGGACGGCGCGGCGCTTCGGCGCGGAGATGACGTCGACCGGCAACGCGTCGCGGCCGAGCTTCCGGGCCTCTCCCGGCGTCGCACCGACCAACCTCTACCTCGCCCCCGGCTCCCTCGACGCGGCCGGCCTCCTCCAGCAGGCCGGCGAGGCTTTCTACGTGCAAGACGTGGCGGGACTCCACTCCGGTGCAAATCCTGTCAGCGGCGACTTCTCGGTCGGCGTCACGGGGCTGGCCGTCCGCGGCGGGGAACTCGCCGAGCCTTTCCGTGAGGCGACCGTCGCATCCAGCCTGCTCGAGGTGCTGCGCTCGATCGTCGCGGTCGGGTCGGATCTGCGCTTCTACCCCTTCGGAGGGGCGCTCGGCGGTTCCACCCTGCTTGTCAGCGGCATGTCAGTCAGTGGTCGTTAGACGCTGCTGGGCGGCCCGATCCACAGCGAGGCGACGACGACCAGTGCGGCGAAGAAGATCAGGTACCTCGCGAACCCGGTGAGCTCGTCGGTGGCGACGAACCGCAGGAGGTAGCGGATGGCCCAATAGCCTGACAGCGCCGCCGCGATCATCCCTACGACCACCTCGGAGTCGGAGAAACCGCCCGTGTCGCCGCTGAAGAGGTCAGGCAGCTTGAGTAGGGTCGCTCCGATGACAGCAGGGATGGCCAGCAGGAAAGAGAACCGGGCCGCGGCGACCCGGGACAACCCACGGAACATCCCGAACGCGATCGTCGACCCTGACCGTGACACTCCTGGGAGGAGGGCGAGGGCCTGAGCCACGCCGATGACGAGGGAGTCGGTCCAGCCGATGGTGGTCTCGTCCCGTCCCGGT
>JALYGD010000089.1 GCA_030777265.1 Actinomycetota bacterium
TGTCGCTGTTCATCGCGGGGCTCACCTTCCACGGGCCCCGACTCGACGAAGCCAAGATGGGGATCCTGGTCGCTTCGCTGCTCAGCGGCGCGCTGGGGGCGGGACTGCTGACAGCTGCCGGACGACGGATCTCAGCGCAGCAGGTCGAGCATGATGCTCAATCGATCTCGCCGCGCTGATCGCCGCCAGCCACCGACGCAGGTAAACGGCATACGTGGCAACGAGGGAGGGTGGGGAACGACGCTGGCGGGTGCGGTCAAAGCAGCGCCAATACGAAGAGGGCACCGAAGGCGGCAACCCCGGCGCTCAACCAGGCCACGTAATCCCCGATATGGCCACTGTGAAGACGCCGCAACAGCCGGAGCGGAGGCATGCCGAGTTCGGAGGTGCGGCGGCGCAGCCCGTCAGGGGCGCTGTGGTGGAACAGGCCCACGAGCCCCGCGGCGATGGCCCCCGCGGTTGCGATGAGCCCCACGACCGCGCCCTTGAGGTTCAGCCCGGCCGCGCTGGGGTGCTTCGGCATCGGCCTCACCTCCCCTCTCAGGACGGTGGCGGCGTAGGCCTCCCGATCCACGAACCACTCGGACGCCAACTCCGTCCCGTGCGCGATCGGGCTTGCGAGACCCAGCGCGAGAGCTAGCGCGACGAGCAGGACGGCTGGCGCGATCATCACGAAGGGCGTGCGCTCGTGTTCGCCTGCGGTCTCTGGCCCCTCTGCCTCCGGTGTAGCGGGCTCCTCATCCGCCCCCCACCCGACGAACACCCGCCCCGCCGCTCGCAACACTGCTCCGGCGGTGACGGCCGACGCGAGGACGAAAACCGCCGTCAGCCAACCCAAACCTGCGTGCGAGGCCGACTCCTCCATCAGTTGCTTACCGAGCGCCGTGCCGAACGGCGGCATGCCGGCGAGCGCGAGTCCGGCGAGGGCGAACACGAACCCGGTGACCGGCTCCTGGATGCCGCGTGCCCGGAGGACGGTCTCGTCGACCGTTTCGTGGCGGTGCAGGAGGATCCCGACGCAGATGAACAGGGCACCCTTTATCGCCCCGTGGGCGAGCACGTACAGCCCCGCGCCGGCGAGCCCGCTGGGGAGGAGCAGACCAACGCCCAGGAGCATCAGACCGCTGTGGCTCATGGTCGAGTAGGCGAGCAGGCGCTTGAGCTGGAACTGAGAGAAGCAGAGCACGGCGCCGAGCAGGGCCGTCGTGACCCCGGCCCAGATCGCAACCTCGCTCACGTAGACGTTGGCGCCGAATGCTCCCGCGAACACCGTCCAGTAGATGCGCACCCAGGCGTAGAGACCCAGCTCGACCATGACACCCGACAACACGATGCAGAAGGGGGTGGGCGCGACCGCGTGCGCGTCGGGAAGCCAGAAGTGGAACGGCACGAGCGCCGCCTTCACGAACAGGCCGACCGAGATCAAGACGAAGGCGGTGACGACGAGGGCATCCACAGGGGCGCCCGCCAGCGCCTGCCCGACCTGGGCCATGTTCAAGCTCCCGGTGCGGGCGTACAGCAGTGCGATCCCGATCAGGACGAGGAACGCACCGATGGTGTTCGTCACCGCGAAGTTCAGTGACCCTTGGAGTGGCCCCTCCTCCTCGACTTTGTAGGCGGTCAGCGCGTAGGCGGCGACGCTCATGAGCTCGAAGAAGGCGAAGAGGTTGAACAGGTCGCCGGTGAGCGAGAACCCCACCATCCCGGCGAGGAAGGTCAGCATCAGGACGTGGTAGAGCGTCCCGACCGCCTCGAAGTAGCGCCAGGAGAAGAGCAACGCGGCCGTCGTGAGCAGCGCGGCGAGGGTGGCGATCCCGGCACCGATGGGGTCGACGGCGAGGGCGATCCCGACCGCGAGCCCGTTCCGTGGCTGCCAGCCTCCCAGCCACGCCACCACGGGCTGGTGGGCGGACGCCACGACGAGTAACGCGCAGCCCGCCGTCACCGCCGCCGCGGTGGCGGTCGCAACAGTGTCGGTGAGGATGCGTCGGGGGAAGGCGGTGTTCGCCACCAGCAGCAGGGCAGCGACGAGCAGAGGCACGGCGACGACGAGCGGGGCGAGCGCAGTCATGTCCAGCGAGGAGAGGTCGACGGGGTGGAGCTCGAGCACGCCGGCATGTCAGCCCCGCATCGCG
>JALYGD010000090.1 GCA_030777265.1 Actinomycetota bacterium
CAAGACGCCGGGCGCGCTGGATCCGGCCGGCGTCCCGTGGGTCCAACTCGCGGAGGAGACCCTCGTCGTGCAGTCGACGGCGATCAGTGGCACCGCACTCGCCGTCCTCGGAGCCGCACTTGCAACGTTGTTCGGATGGTGGCTGTATCGCCGTCGGCATCCACGTCGGCCGCAGCTCGCCGTGGTGCGCGAGGAGGCTGCCTGACCATACGCTGTGCGATGGAGTAGGAGGAACGCGTGCAGTTCAAAGGCGCTCTCGGCTTCAGGCTCGAGGCCCGCGACAAGCGAGAAGCTGATCTGAATCAGCCCGCTACGAGTCGGGTTCGTGCATGAGCGAAGACCCTTCCATCCACGACCAGCCCACTATGACAAACGGCGATGGCCAGGAGTCATTCGTGGCGGAAGCTCCTTCGGACCCTCCTGCACGATCGGGTGGCATGTCCCCGCCGGTGAGTGGCGCCGCATGGCCGGGGGTCGCACGCATGGTGGCGGAGCGGTACCAACTCGAGGAGCCGATCGCCACTGGAGGCGTCGCAATCGTTTGGCGAGCCCATGACATCGTGCTGGACCGCTCAGTCGCCGTGAAGCTTCTTCACCCCCACCTGACTGGCGACTCGACGACCGTGGAACGCTTCCGCCGGGAGGCACAAGCGGCCGCGCAACTCACGCACTCGAATGCGGTGGCGATCTACGACACCGGCATCGAGGACGATCTTGTCTACCTCGTCATGGAATACGTCGACGGGCCAAGCCTTCGAGACGTCATACACGAACAGGGGGCCCTCGACTCCACCGTAGTCGCAGCCCTCGGTGAACAGGTCGCGTCGGCTCTGGGTGAGGCCCACATACACGGCTTCGTGCACCGCGACGTCAAGCCTGCCAACATCCTGCTCACCGGGGAGGGGTTGCCGAAGGTGACCGATTTCGGGATAGCGAAGGCGCTGGGACAAGACGACACCCTCACAACTCCGGGCACCGTGATCGGAACGGCCGCCTACCTAGCTCCCGAGCAACTCGAGGGACTCGAAGTCGACGCGCGGGCCGACGTGTACGCCCTGGGGGTCCTGCTTTACGAGTGCCTCACGGGCGAGCCGGCGTACCAGGGTGACACGCCGACCGCGACGGCGGCCGCTCGTCTGTCCCGTGAGTTGCCCCCGCCGCGCACCGTACGGGCCGACATCTCTCGCGCACTCGATCGGATCATCGTAACCGCCACGCGTCGTGACCCCGCTGAGCGCTTCGACGACGGTAAGGCGATGGCGTCCGCGCTCGCCCCGCTCGTGCGAACCCGCCCAAGCGACGTTACCGCGACGCTCGTCGGGGCGAATCCCGATGAACTGGCTCTGGCACCGCGCCGTTCCACCGATGAAGACAACGTCCCACAGCTCAGCCCCTCGGAAACGCGTCGTCGACTATTCGTCGCGTTCCTCGGCGGCCTCGTGCTCGCGGTCATCGCGTGGTTCGCCACCCAGGCACTGCGCACCGAGCCCACCAGCCCCTCGTCCCCGGATGTGCGGTCGACATCACCCGTCGACCAACAACCTGACTTCTTCTTCCTGATGGCATAGATGGCCGCCCGCCGATGTGTCGTCACGGTTTCGGGGCACGCTACGGGGCGGGCGCTTATCGTGGCGGCGCGACAATCAGGATGGTCTGCGGGCCTGCCTCGGACCCATCGCAACTGGAGAAGGCACAGGGGGTTCGACTACAGGAACCCGAACGGGCGAAGGCCGCAGACGCCGAGTTCTAGCGGTAGACGAGCCAGGCACCGTAGCCCGCAGCGAGGTACGTCCCCGACCCTAGCCCTGGCGGGATGACGATCCGGTAGCCGAACCAAGCTCCTGCAACGGACAGGAGCGCGAAGACGATCGCCAGGGTGACGAACGGCGCAGCGCCGTTGCCCTCGGCCCCGGCACGCACCGCACGACCGACTGCGTAACCCGCGAAGCCACTTGCAATCCACGATACGAAGCCGAACTGAAAGACAAGCCAAAGTGGTACGGCGAGGGCAGCAGCGGCCGCCAAACCGAAGGCAATCCCCTTGGCATACTGACGAGGCTTCCCGCGAACGCGCGCTGACGGAGCCGGTCGGCCACATGCCGGGCACTTCTGACCCACCGCGCTCGGAACTGCACAGCGCGGGCAAATGGGGTCGCCGCAGTTCGAGCACGAAAGACGCGTCTCCGCGCTCGGGTGCCGCTTGCACGTCGTCGTCGACATGAGGTGAAGGGTACCTCTCCGAGGAATGCGCCCAGGAGACGGCCGGTTACGCTCCTCGAGGCGAGCGCAGAGTGAGGACACGTCAATGGCTGACACCCCAACCGTGGAGGTCGTCATTCTCGGTGGCGGCCCCGCAGGGCTCACCGCCGCCGTGTATGCCGCCCGGGCCAACCTCGAACCGCTCGTCATCGAGGGTCTGCAGGCCGGAGGTCCCACCGGGGGACAGCTCACACTTACGACAGACGTCGAAAACTACCCCGGATTCTCCGAGGGCATCCTCGGACCTGAGCTCATACAGCACATGCGGGCACAGGCGCAGCGCTTCGGCACACGCTACTGGACCGATGACGTTGACGAGGTCGATGTCACGGTCCGCCCCTTCCGTGTCCGCGCCGATGGACGTGACGTCTTCGCGCACACGCTCATCGTCGCTACCGGCGCCCGGCCCAAGCGACTCGAGGTGCCGGGGGAGGAGCGCTTATGGGGCCTGGGCGTTTCAGCCTGTGCAACCTGCGACGGCTTCTTCTTCCGGGAGCAGCACGTCGTAGTCGTCGGCGGCGGCGACTCCGCTATGGAGGAGGCCATCTTCCTGACGAAGTTCGCTGCGAAGGTCACCGTCGTGCACCGTCGGGATGAGTTGCGCGCATCGAAGATCATGCAAGAGCGGGCCTTCAAGAACGACAAGATTGAATTTCTCTGGAACGCCATGGTGAGCGAGGTCCTCGGGGACGAGAAGAGGGTCACGGGGATCCGGGTGCGGGACACCCGCAGCGGTGACGAGCGTCTGCTTGCCTGCGACGGTGTATTCCTCGCCATCGGACACATCCCGAACACCGGACAGCTCGAAGGCCAAGTCGAGATGGACCCGAACGGCTACCTTCTGGTGCGGGAACCGGGAACCGCAACGAACGTGCCCGGTGTCTTCGCTGCTGGGGACGTTATGGACCCGATCTACCGCCAAGCTATCACCGCGGCTGGCACTGGTTGCCGCGCCGCAATCGACGTCGAGCGCTACCTCGCGGCCCTGGAGTAGCAGAAGCGGCACGGCGATACCCTCGCAACGGCAATGCGCGCTATGGAATGACGAGGCGCTCACACCGCGTTTCACGGACGGCGCCTGCACGCGCAGAGAGCCGAGCGTGTAGAACAAGTCAGAGGAGCGATGATGGGAACGGCGAAGTCCGTAAACACCGCTGAATGGAAGGCGGAGGTCCTCGAGGCTGACAAGCCGGTGCTCGTAGACTTCTGGGCCGACTGGTGCGGCCCGTGCCGCATGGTGTCACCCATCGTCGAAGAGATCGCGGCCGAGCAGCCTGACAAGCTGAAGGTCGTAAAACTCAATGTGGACGAAAATCCTCAAACGGCCCGCGACTACGGGATCATGTCCATTCCGACGCTCATGGTGTTCAAGGACGGCGTAGTCGCGAGGCGCATGGTGGGCGCAAAGGGGAAACAAGCCCTGTTGAGTGACTTGCAAGAGTTCTTGACGTAGTCCGAGCCGGGAGCGCCTGCCGTAGTTTTTCGCCTGTGCGCAACCGGACCTGTCCCAGCCGCGCGACGGGTTTCGACGCCCCCTTCCTAGCCCGAACTCACCACGAGGCCGACCCCCGAATTCCTGGTGGCGGAATCATCTCCCCCTACGATGTCGGCATGCATCCCATCGGCGTCGGTGCAGCCGGACCAGCCGTACGTGATGTGCAGTCGCGGCTAGCGTCACTCGGTTACTCCTGGGAGTCAGACGACCCCTCGGTGTTCGGCCCGGGCACGCAAGCTGCGGTTCGCGCATTCCAGCAATCGCGCGGCCTGACCGCCGATGGTCTCGTCAGCGACGAAACCTGGCGCGCACTCGTCGAAGCGGGTCGTAGCCTCGGCGACCGCCGTCTCTACCTCACAGAGCCCATGCTGCGTGGGGATGACGTCCGGGAGCTTCAAGACCGGCTCAACCGGTTGGGCTTCGACGCTGGCTACGTCGATGGCGTCTTCGGCCGCCAGACCGCGGCCGCGGTGAGGGAGTTTCAGCTCAACGTTGGGCTTCGAGTCGACGCCATCGCCGGTCGCGAAGTCGTCGAGGGGCTGCGACGGTTGCATCGCCATCACCAATCTGCTGCCGCTATCTCGGTCCGGGAGCGCGAGGCCCTGCGTCAAGCGCCGCTGCGCTCCTCGCTCGCTGGTGCCCGGGTCCTTCTCGACGCGGGGCACGGGCCGGACGATCCCGGCGTCAGGGGCCCTGACGGCGCCACCGAACAGATGCTCTGTTGGCAGATCACGAACCGCCTCGAGGGTCGTCTGCTCGCACGCGGTGTGCACGCGATCCTCTCCCGAGGGCCTTGGACAACACCCTCGCCGTCGGAACGCGCTCGTCTCGCCAACGCCGAAGGGGTCGACCTCATCCTCTCGGTGCACCTCAACGGAGTCGACTCGCGATCCGCCCGAGGCACCGCCGCCTACTACTTCGGCAACGCCTCCTTCGTCAGCGAAGCAGGCCGGCGCCTGGCGGATCTCGTTGCCGACGCCGTTGCCGCGCGCACGGGGACCCCGCATTGCCGCACCCATCCGACCACGATCGCCCTGCTGCGCGAGTCACGAGCACCAGCCGTCGTGATCGAGCCGGGCTTCCTGACTCATCCCACTGAGGGTGCCCGTCTGCGACAGCCTGATCACCAGGAAGCGATCGCCGATGCCCTCACCGATGCTGTGGCCAGGTTCTTGACCGGTAGCGTACGTCCCTACCGTTGACTTGAAGCCGCTCCGGGAATCTGGCGCTCCTCGCCACTTCACCCATCCTCGAGAACGACTCGGCCGTCAACGGTGGTCACTGTGGGGACGGCTCTGGTTGAACTCGACGCCCTAAGCGGGCGAACGCCTGCTCGAGGATCTGTTCGATCGGTTCCGCCCAGCGAGCGGTGCTGTGTACATCCAGTCGCAGCAAGGGATAGCGAGGGTGTTCGCGGTGTACCGCGAAGCCCTCGTGAAGCAGCCAGGTAGCCGGCAAGAGGCAACCGGCTTCGCGGTGCCGACGATCGCCGTAGGCCTCGATGGCCCGGCGATCACGTCGCAGCGCCTCCTTGACGACCGTCCGGAGCAAGAGTGGGCCGAGTCCCGCGCCCCGGAAGGGCCGCTCCACCCAGACGGTAGCCAGGAACAAGGCGTCAGCGGAAGGACGCGGAGTTGGAGCAAGCCGACGCGCAAAGACCTCCGGCGGACCGAACAGGCACCATGCCGCCACCTCCGCGTCCACGCGGACAGCCCGCCCTGGTCGGCCGAAATCCAGCTCGACCGACCGCCACCATGCGCACTTCTCTACAAGCGCGTCGTTGTCGAGCTCGTCCTCGACATCGATCGGGCGGGGGGCACCGAGCTCCCAGAACCGGCAGTGTCGACAACGATCCGGGAGTGTGCCCAGCCGATCTGACGTCACGTCAACGATCTTGCGAACCACCGAGCCGCCTCGCCGCGTCGGACTCCCTCAGGGCGACATGCCCACCAGCACCCGCGATCAGGGCTCCTCGAAGAGCGCAGGCCTAATAATGTGCCTCCTGCCTCCGTCGCGGTCTTGTAGCTCCCCGCCGGCCCAGGCCTGCGGCCCTTCGCCAGGGAATCAATGTCACGGTCTTGAGCAATCTTGTCGCGGTCTTGAGCGACTCCAAGACCGCTCCTCCGGTCTCCCACCCTCATTCCCCTGGAACTACGGTACGTCTTGTCCCTCCCTCACGAGGTGTAACGAGCGCCACCAGGGCACCAACCGCTGCACCGAGCACGAACGCCACGAGAGCCCGGCGCCAGCCTCCTGGTGAGATGACCCGATGGGTCAGGGGCTCGTCGCCTGTCTCGACCGCAGGCGGCCCGATCTGAGACGTATCGGCCACAGCGGGGGTCTCCATTCGGCCGGTACGCTCGTCATGTTAGCGTCGCGGCTCTGGCCGCTGTTCACGGAGCCGTCGTGAGACTCGATACCGACCCATACCTCCGGCGGTATGCGAGGCGCACTCGAGGGATGTCAGCCTCGGAGATCCGCGCACTGTTCGCCGCCGCCTCCCGCCCAGAAGTCATCAGCCTCGCGGGAGGCATGCCCTACACCGAAGCTCTGGACTTCCAAGCCGTGGAAGAGGTCGTCCTCGAAGTGGTCCGCAATCAGGGACCAACCGCGTTGCAGTACGGCGGGGGCCAGGGTCGTCGTGAGCTGCGCGAGCAGCTCGTGGAGGTCATGGCTGCCGAGGACGTGCCCGCGCACGCCGACGACCTCGTCGTCACAGTCGGCGCACAGCAGGCTCTCGAGCTCGTGGCGAAGCTCTTCGTCGATCCCGGCGACGTTGTGATCGCAGAGGGCCCGACCTACGTAGGAGCCCTTGGCGCCCTGTCCTCGCACGAGGCCGAGGTCCGTCATGTCCCGATGGACGATGATGGGATGATCCCGGAGGCACTCGAAGACACCCTCGACGTCCTCGCGCGTGACGGTCGCAGCCCGACGTTCCTCTACCTCGTGCCGAACCACCAAAATCCCGCCGGAGTGTCACTGTCGATCCCCCGCCGCCACCGCATCGTCGAAATCGCCGAGGAACGCGAGTTGCTCATCGTCGAAGACAACCCCTACGGGCTCCTCGACTTTGCCGGTCACATACGGCCCTCCCTGCGGGCCCTCATACCCCGCCAGGTCATCTACGTCGGGACGATGTCGAAGACGTTCGCGCCCGGCGCCCGGATTGGATGGGTCGCTGCTCCCGGTCCCATCCGGGACAAGCTGGTCCTGATGCGGGAAGCTGCGGATCTGTGCCCCTCGAACCTGACCCAAATGGTCGTGGAGACGTGGCTTGCCCGTCAGCCGTGGCTCGAGCAGGTGAAACGTTTCCGGGAGGTGTATCGGGAACGTGCCGAAGCGGCTCTGCACGCGCTCGACGAGGAGTTCCCCGGCGAGTGCCGCTGGACCGCTCCTCTCGGCGGGTTCTATGTGTGGGCGACGCTGCCCGAGGGGATAGACACCTCCGCTGTGCTTGCGAAGGCAGTGTCACGGAAGGTCTCCTATGTCCCCGGCCGCGGTTTCTACGCAGACGGCCAGGGTGGAACACAGATGCGGCTGTCCTACTCTTATCCGACGGCATCGAAGATCCACGAGGGCATTGCACGGATCGGCGAGCTGATCCGCGAAGAGTTGGAGCTAGTCCGGGCCGTCTACGGTGACGCCCCGCCCCTGGTTCCTGACCTCGCCTGGCGCCCATCGGGACGAGAGACCCGATGAACTCCCGCGCGCTTCCTCATGTAGCTGTGTTGTCAGGTGGCTTGTCACTCGAGCGCGAAATCAGCCTGAGGTCGGGCAGACGGGTTGCGGATGCGCTCGCCGACCGCGGCTACCCGGTGAACAACCTCGATGTCGATGCCGACCTCGTGCGCAATCTCGCGGATGGTGGCTACGAGGTCGCATTCCTCGCACTGCACGGGGCGATGGGTGAGGATGGCACGATCCAATCCATCCTCGAGCTGCTCGGCTTGCCCTATACGGGGCCGGATGTGCTCGCCTCGGCGCTCGCTTGGGACAAGCCGATCGCGAAAGGCCTCTATCGTCGCGCCGGCATCGCCACGCCTCAGCACATCAACCTCTCGGCGCAAGCCTTTCGCGATGTCGGCGTCGCCGCGGCAATCAGTCGCATCGCGGACGAGTTGGGGTTCCCGCTTGTCGTGAAGCCCGCAACCGGCGGATCCTCGCTCGGCCTTGCCCGTGTTGAGCGGATCGAGGGCCTCCCGGCCGCCATCGTGGGATCGCTGTCGTACGCCGAGGCTGTGCTCATCGAAAGGCACGTCACAGGTACAGAGGTCGCGGTGTCGGTGCTGAACGGTGACCCTTTGCCTGCGGTCGAGATCCAACCCAAAGACGGCGTGTACGATTTCGCAGCGCGTTACACGGCTGGCGCGACGGAGTTCCATGTTCCCGCGCGTCTCGAGCCGGTAGTCCTCGATCGCTGTGCAGAACGCGCCGTTGCCGCCTACGAGGCTGTCGGCTGCCGACACGTCTCTCGCGCCGACCTGATCGTCGACGACGAGGGCGCCCCCTGGCTACTCGAGCTCGACACATGCCCCGGCATGACCGAGACGTCGCTGCTGCCACTGGCGGCAGCAGCCGCGGGTTTCGATTTCGGTGACCTTGTCGAGCGTCTCGTCCGTCTTGCCCTGGCGTGAAGTCGCCGTCAATGTGGCCGTCGTGTCGCCGATTGCGCTCGGTGTCTACGCCCGGGGCCGACATCGTTTCTGAGTGTCGTATGCCAGGCGTCGTCTGGCGGCCGGGTGTTGGCTGGCGAGGCGACGCGTCATGCTGATCGCGATGGCGCTCCCGGTTCGAAGCCTGGGCGGTAGGACTAGCGAGGAGGGGCAAGTGGGCGAGGCAGGAAAGCAGGCCGCCGGCGAAGCAGCTGCAGAGTTGGTCGAGAACGGGATGCGACTCGGTCTCGGAAGCGGCTCGACGGTCGCGTACTTCCTTGAGGCGCTCGCTGAACGACGTCTTGACGTCGCCGGAGTGCCGACATCCGAGGAGACGGTAGAGCGCTGTCGGGACCTTGGCATCCGCCTACTCGAGCCAGGTGAGGTGGATGAGCTCGACCTCGTGGTCGACGGGGCTGACGAGGTCGACCCGGAGCTGAACCTGACGAAGGGCGGCGGCGGGGCGCTGTTGCGGGAGAAGGTGGTGGCATCAATTGCGTCGCGGTTGGTTATTGTCGCGACTCCGGACAAGCGGGTCGAACGACTCGGAGACTCCTTTCCGCTGCCTATCGAGGTCGTTCCCTTCGCGCGCTGGCCCGTCGAACGGAGGCTGACAAGCCTCGGCTTCGAGGTCACGGTGCGGGACGACGGGAACTACCGGACTGATAACGGGAACATCATCCTCGACTCACGCCTGCCGGGCGGGATAGAGGAACCCGACGTCATGGAGCGCACACTCGCGCTGGTGCCGGGAGTAGCCGAAAATGGGCTGTTCATCGAGTTCGCCGATTCAGTGATCCTCGGACATGACGACGGCAGCACCGAGGTACTCGAAGCGCCGCATTGAGGCGTTCCACAGCGGATTGGAGCGTGGCAGTGCCGGCGCACTAGGGCGCCAGGGACTCCTCCTGCACGCGAATAGGCCTCTGAACTCCGTGCGCGATGATCCCGACGATGCGCTCGAGGTCGTCGACCGACGAAAACTCGATCGTCAGCTTTCCTCGACGGGCGCCTACCGCGACGCGCACTCGGGCCATGAGGGCATCGGACAACCGCTCCTCCAGCTCCCCCAGTCGGGGAGCTTTCGTCCGAGAACGGCCATTCTCGGGGGAAGACTGCTCGCTGGGGTGGTAGCGGACGCGTACCAACTCTTCCGTCGCGCGCACTGACAGACCCTCGGCGACGATCCGTTCCGCGACTCGCTCCTGATGCTCTCGACTATGCACGGCAAGCAGGGCCTTCGCATGACCGGCCGACAGCACTCCCGCGGCAACCCTCTTCTGGACTCCAGGGGGGAGGGACAACAGCCGCAGGGCGTTGCTCAGCGTCGGACGACTCTTGCCGAGTCGCCTCGCAAGCTCCTCTTGGGTCACGCCGAAATCGTCGAGGAGTTGCTGGTACGCGGCTGCTTCCTCCAGCGGGTTGAGTTGGACGCGGTGAATGTTCTCGATGAGCGCTTCCTTCAGCACGTCCGCGTCCACGGTCTCACGAATGATCGCTGGGAGGTGCCTGAGGCCGGCGAGCTTCGCCGCACGCAGTCGGCGTTCGCCCGCGATGAGCTCGAAACGGTCGTCTTCCACTTCGCGTACGACCACGGGCTGGAGGAGGCCGACCTCCCGAATAGACGCGGCAAGCTCCTCCAACTCTTGCTCGTCGAAGCTTGCTCGCGGCTGGCGGGTGTTCGGTCCTATTGCCTCAACGGGGAGTTCACGTAAACGGCCCGGGACGCCATCTCCCGCCGGGATGAGCGCCGAGAGGCCCCGTCCGAGTCCCCGCCGCTCAGTCATCCACCTGCTCCCTCGGTGTGGCACTTGAGCCCTTGGAACCGTTGTGACCGGGTCCGTCCCGGTTTGAACCCCAAGTTCCTCCCCCGCCGTCCACGTGCTCACCCCCAGCGCGGTCGAACGGTGACAGGGGTCGGAGCCCAATCCCGAGCCGTTCGGCGAATTCAGCGGCAAGGCGGAGGTAGGCCAGAGCCCCTCGACTCGCCGGATCGAAGGTCGTGATGGGCTCCCCGAAACTAGGAGCCTCAGACAGACGAACACTGCGGGGGATGACGGTACGAAAGACGCGAGCTCCGAAATGCCGACGGACTTCATCGACGACCTGCTGTGAGAGGCGGGTTCGCCCGTCATACATCGTGAGGATCACGCCTCCCAAGCTCAGGCTCTCATTGAGGTTGCGGCGCACGAGGTCGAGGCTGCGAAGCAGCTGGCCCACCCCTTCGAGCGCGTAGTACTCGCACTGGATAGGGAGCAGCACACGATCTGCAGCGGCGAGAGCATTCACGGTTAGCAGTCCGAGGGTGGGCGGACAGTCGACGATCACAACTTGGTAGCGGTCCCGAACGCTGTCGAGGGCACGGTCAAGCCGGGACTCGCGGGCGAACGCGGGAACGAGTTCGATCTCGGCGCCAGCAAGGTCGAGGCTCGAGGGCAACAACTCGAGGCCTGCAATAGCGGTGGTCTGGAGGGCGGCTTGGATGGGCATCCCGTCGATGAGTACCGTGTACGAACTCGGATCTCCTTCCTCGACACGAAAGCCTAGTCCCGTCGTAGCGTTGCCCTGAGGATCCAGATCAACCAGTAGCACCCGGGCACCAGCCTCGGCCAGCGCTGCCGCGAGCGAGATCGCCGTGGTGGTCTTGCCGACACCGCCCTTCTGGTTGGCGACGCATACGACAGCTGCTGGGCCTCGCCTCGGAGTGTCCCCGGCAAGCGTGATGTCTTGCGCTTCCCCGCCAAGCGGCACAGATACGACGTCGGCTTCCGGTCCGTTGGCGGCAGCTGTGCCCTTGATAGCAGCCTCACTGCCGACGCTTTCAGGCGTGGCTTGAGGTTGATCTGCCGTGACACGCGCCCCGGGTGCGTCCTTCCCCGCCTCTCCCTCCTCGGGCTCCCGCTTCACGTCAGAGTCGGCCCTCTCGTATCGGATCTGAGCCTCTCCCTCGCTGGCCGCACGCGCCGAATCCGGCGCAACACCTGGTGCTGTCCTCGACGGGGCTCCCTGACGACGAAACCAGTTCAGCACGAACGCCCCCGTCCCGACGCGACGCTATTCATCGATGCCGTCTTCGCGGCACTGGACGCGCCCCCGCCGCCCGAGTGATGATAACAACGCGCAGGGGAGGATGGATCTTGTTCGCCTCATCCCCTCTAGGAGGTACGGCCGCGATTTCGGCCGCCGCGCGACGTAACGCCGGTCGTGCTTGGGCGACTTCCTCTTCCCAACGTTCGCCCTTCACCGCGAACAGCTGGCCGGCGGGGCGTAAGACCGGCATCGCCCACGGCACAAGGGTTCGCAAAGGTGCGACGGCACGAGCGGTCGCAAGGTCGAATGATTGCGATAGGGCGCCGCGGCCGAGCTCTTCGATGCGCCCGTTGACGACACGTGCTCGTACCCTGAGTCGTGCCGCAATCTCTTCGAGGAAACGCGCCTTCTTGGCTGTGGCTTCGACCAGAGTGACGTTGAAGTCTTCTCGTAGACAGGCGATCACGAAACCGGGGAAGCCGCCTCCGGTGCCGATGTCGACGAGTTCGGCCGGTCCGGGAGGCAGCAGCCGGGCAAGGGCAATCGACTCCGGCAGGTGGCGTGTCTCGAGCTCTCCGAGTGCGCGGCGGGACACAAGGTTGTGCGGTGAGGAGCGGACAGATTCGATGAAGGCCTCCAGCACAGCCTCTGCCCTGTCTTGTCCCAGCATCAGGGAAGGATACGTGGAGGGGGCTGTCCCCCAGAGCAGGCCACCCGGCGGCTTCCGTTGACGAAGCCTGAGCTTCGTCGTTCCACGTGGAACGCTACTCGCGCTCGATGACGACCCGTCGGGTGGGCTCGCGCCCCCGACTGCCACTCGTGACCCCTTCGCGCGAAGCGACGAAGCGGTGCACCGCCTTCCGCTCGAACGCATCCATCGGCTCGAGTCGCTGCGGCTCGCCCTCGGCCAACACGGCCTCAATAGCCTCCTGCGCCTTCTCCAATAGCCTCTCGAGGCGACGAGACCGGTACCCCTCGATGTCAACCATGACGCGAGCGCGCCGCTCGAACTGCCGCTGCAAGGCACAGCGCATGAGTTCCTGGATCGCGTCGAGAGTCTGGCCGCGCCGACCGATCAACCGTCCGCTGCCGACGTTCACGATCTCTACTTCAGCGTGATCCTCGTGCACGCGGATCTGAATATCTCCCGGCAGATCCATGGCATCTAGTAGCCCTTCAAGGAAGTCCGCCGCGGCATCTGCCTCTTCGTCGAGTTGATCGACCGTTACGGCGGGTTCCTCCTCGTCCTCCTCGTCCTCCTCGACCTTTACGTCTTCCGTCGGTCCGGGGTCCTCTGCCCCGACTTCGACCTCGAGTCGCACCGCTCCCTGCTGCTCCAGCAACCCCTGCGCTTCGATACTGACTTTCACTTCCTCTTCGCTCGTCCCCGCAAACTCAGCGAGCAGGCGACGGAGCGCCTCCTCTAGTGAGTCCGCCTCGACGTTCAGCCGTCTCGTCATCCCCAACGTCTCCTAGCGTGACCTCTTACCCTTCGAGCCCCGCGGCCGATGGGGCAGGTGCCCCTCTTTGCTGCTACGACTGTGGTTGACGGCCGAAGGCCTGGCCGGGTTCTTCGCGCTCCCCTTCTTCGCGCTCCCCTTCTTCGGGCTCCCCTTCTTCGGTCCAGATTTCTTCGTGTCGGCTCTGCGCGGCTCTGGCTCCGCCCTCGACTCGCGTACCTGGCCGTTGGCGCTCGGCTCGGTGCCCACAGCGACCTGGCCTGGATGGGCCTGCACCTCCCGGATGATCAGCGCCTGCTGCCCGAGTTGCCACAGGTTCGTCGTCACCCAGTACACCAGCACCCCGATAGGCAAGCCCTGAGCGAACAACGCCAGGAAGACGGGCATGGCGTACAGCATCAACTTCTGTTGCTGGGCCTGGGTTCCTTCCGCCCGCGGCATCCGTGCCATCATCTGCCGCTGCGTGTAAAACATCGTGCCGGCCATGAGGACGATGAGCACCCAGCCCCACACGTCAGCGTTCGCGGCTTCACTGAGAGGGCTGAAAACGTAGAACGGTGCGTCGGTGAGGTGCGGGTCGTCGCGGAGAACCTGGAAGAGTGCAAAGAAGATCGGCGCCTGCAAGACGAGGGGCAGACAACCGGCCGCCGGGTTCGCCCCGTGTTCGCGGTAGAGCGCCATCACCTCCTCGTTCATCTTCTGCTTGCGTTGCCGGTAGCCGTTGGGGTCTCGACGCAGATCCTCGCGGCTCGTCTTGTACTTCTTCTGGATTGCGCGGATCTT
>JALYGD010000091.1 GCA_030777265.1 Actinomycetota bacterium
GATCTGGACGCGTTTGAGCGCTTCACGTTGCGCAACTCCGGGCCGATGAGAGCCGCGCAGCAGGTCTTGGAACAAGCCGGTCGCTGGCAGGAGGCGCGCGCAGAGATGCGGGCAGTCTTCGAGGACGTCAACCGGGCCACGGACGGCAGCTTCCGTGCGACCTCGAGTACCTGATAGCGGTGGGGCGGCGGAACGGCTGATCATTCCTCGCAGGATTAGGCGGGTCGAGAGCGCCCGCTCAGCCCTTCACCGCACCCATCGTGAAGCCGGTGATGAACCGGTCCAGGAACAGGTTGAACGCGAACGCGATCGGGACGGCCACGAGCACCGCGGCCGCCTGCAACGACTGCCAGAAGAAGACGTCACCGCGGACGAGCGCTGTCGGCACTCCGACGCTGATGGTCTTCTCGGCGGTCGGCGCCACAAACGCGAGCGCGTAGATGAATTCGTGGGCGGTCAGGGTGAAGGCGAACACGGCAACGGCGACGATGCCGGGAAACGCGAGCGGTACCACCGTGCGCACGAACGCACCGACCCGACTGTAGCCGTCGATCATCGCCTGCTCCTCGATGTCGCGTGGCACGGTCTTCAGAAAGCCGATCAGCAACCACACCGACACTGGGATGGTGATGGTCGGATAGACGGCGGCAAGCGACCATGTCGAGTCTTGCAGGCCGAGTTTGACCACGATGCGGGACAAGGACAGAAACAGCAGTGTGGGTGGCACGAGGTAGACGAAGAAGATGGCGATCCCGAGCGGACCCGCCCAGGGCATGTCCAATCGGGCCAGGCTGTACGCGGCGGGCAGCCCGACGAGCAGGGTGATCGCCACGACGACCAGCCCGACCCACAGTGTGTTCCAGGCGAAGGTGAGGAACGACGTCTTGGAGAAGAGGTATGCGAGGTGCTCGAGGGTCGGCGGCTTGTTGAAGATGAAGGGATTGTTCGTCGGGCGATAGAGGTCGCTGTCCTGCTTGAACGTGGTGATGGCGCCCCAGAGGAAGGGTCCGGCAGCCGCGGCGGAAGCGACGAGCGCGGCCGCATAGAGGCCGACTCGGGAGGCGGCCTGCCTTCGGCCAGCCGCCCGCCGCCGCCGTGCAACCTGCCGCTGATCAGTGACGTCCATGGCCCGCAACAGAATCACTCCCGTCGCCGTCTTAGGAAACCTACGACGGCTCCTCTCGCGGCGCCCCTGCGGACCGCCGCTCACAGGACCTCCACGCGCCGCACCGCCCTCAGGATCGCGATGGCCGCCGCCAGCAGCACCGGGAAGAGGAAGAGGGCGATCGCGGCGCCTTGAGCCAGGTCGCCTCCTTCGATGCCCTTGAAGAACGCCCAGCTCGTGAGCACCTGAGTCGCGTTCGTCGGTCCTCCTCGCGTCAGGACGAACACCACGGTCATGTCGGTGAACGTGAGAATGGCGCCAAACAGGACCGCCACCGCGATGATGGGGAGGGTCAGGGGCAGGGTGACCTCCCACAGCTTGCGCCAGAAGCCGGCCCCGTCTATCTCCGCCGCGTCATAGATCTCGTCCGGGATGGCGACGAGTCCGGCCATGATGATGACCGCTGCCAGCGGGACGATCCTCCAGGTATGGACAGCGATCACCGAGGCCATTGCCAAACCGGGCTTCCCCAGCCAGTAGAGGTTCGCATCGATCAACCCCAGGCGCTTGAGCAGCCAGTCGATGGGGCTGAAGATCGAATCGAGCAGCCACAGCCAGGCAATGGCCGCGAGCGCCACCGGTGTCGTCCACGGCAGCAGCACGAAGAACCGCAGCAGCCACTTCCCGCGAAAGTCCGCCATGAGGACCATCGCCAGGGCTTTGGCCAGCACGATGGTCAGCGCCATCGAGACGAGGGTGAACAGCAGCGTGTTCCATAGGGAGCGCCAGAACACCGGGTCTTCGAAGATGCGCTCGAAGTTCCGCAGCCCTACCCAATCGAAGCTCGCGTCACCTGCCGTGAGGTCACTGAACGCGAAAGCGATGGCCAAGATGAAGGGGATCGCTACGAGTGCGATGACGTAGACCACTGCCGGCAGCAGGAACAGAGGGGCGAGGAGGTCCTCTCGATCGGCCAGAGGCCGGCGGTGCTCGCCCCCGAGAGCAGCGGCTCGCTGCCTCATGGCCTCGGCCATCCTAGTCCCTCCCGCCTCCGTCGCGGTCTTTGGGCAAGCCAAGACCGCTCCTCCGGTCTCCCACCCTCAGGCGGTCCGCACGGGTCGGGCCGTCATGCGCCTGCCGTCCGCCTGAGCGAAGAAGCGCAGGTCCCGCTCGTGGACCGCGAAGTCGTACGTCCCCTCCGGCTGGACCGGCATGGTCACGGTGGCCGGAAGGCGGGCGATGACGCGCGCATCCTCGCCGAGCCCCCGGATCGTGCCGTACAGGTGACGGTCGCCCGACAGGTACTCGAGTCGGGTGACGCGGAAGGGAACGACCAGCCGCTGCCCTTCGCCCGGCACCGCCTCGGCGGGTAGGAAGCTCTCAGGGCGGAAACCGAGGACGTGGTCTTCACGGTCGACGAGATTCATGGGTGGGGACCCGAGAAAGGTCGCCACGAAGGTGTCTGCGGGGTCCGAGTAGACCTCCCGTGGTGAGTCGACCTGACGGATCCTGCCCTGATCCATCACCGCGATGCGGTCACCTAGACCCATGGCCTCCGCCTGGTCATGGGTGACATAGATGGTTGTCGTACCGATCCGCTGCTGGAACTGCTTGAGTTCGTCGCGGGCGACCGCGCGCAGCTTCGCGTCAAGGTTCGACAGGGGCTCGTCGAGCAGGAACACGCTGGGTTCGCGCACGAGAGCTCGGGCCAGCGCGACCCGCTGACGCTCACCGCCCGAGAGGTGCCGCGGCTTCCGATCGAGCAGGTGCCCGATGCCGAGAAGTTCCGCCGCCCAGGACGCCCTCTCGCCCCGTTGGTCCTTGCCGAGCTTGCTGGCCTTTAGCGGGAAAGCGATGTTCTCGAGCACGGTCTTGTGCGGATACAGCGCGTAGCTTTGGAACACCATCGCGATCTGACGGGCCCGGGGTGGCAGGCCGTTGACGACGTTGCCGCCGATGAGCACGTCTCCTTCGGTGGGCTCCTCGAGACCCGCAATTGTTCTCAGCAGGGTGGTCTTGCCGCAGCCGGACGGTCCGAGCAGTACGAGGTACTCCCCCTCTCGCGTGGCCAGATCCACACCGTCCACTGCCGGGACCGTCCCACCGTTGAAATGCTTCTTCAGGCCTCGTACCTCGACGGTGACGGCCATCGGTCCTCCTTTGTCGACCGCCGTCGAAGGTCACGGGCGCGGCGGCGTACGACTGCTGGCGTCGCTGCTCGAGTTGCTACGCTCGGCCGCCTCCGATGAGCCCTCGTGCGCGCCACTTGTCGAAGATCGGTTTGATCTGTGCCTCGGCCTGCGTCACGGTTTCCTTCGCAGACAACTCCCCCCGGGCAGCCTTCGCCATCATGTTGGGGATGATGAAGGTCGCGAAGACCTCGCCCACCGCGGTGTTGGCCGGGCCGCGATGGCCGACATTCGTGCTCCAGCTGACGGCGTCCTTCAAGACAGCGAGCTTGTCCCTCGGGTTCGCGCCGAACGGGTCGTTCGAGAGCCATTCGTCGAGTCTCGGTACCCGTTCCCGATAGGCGGGAAAGTCATAGAGCTTCGACTCGTAACAGGCCTGCTCGAAGTTCGACGTGTAGTGGAGCAGGAACTCCTTCGCGGCGTCCACGTTCCGTGAGTGGCTCGGAACGATCCAGTTGTACATGACGTGTTGTGCGGCAAGCTTGGCCGCGGGTCCCTGCAGGGCCGGCACGAACAAGACGTCATCGGCGAGATCCGGGTTCGCCTCCTGCGCCGTGCGCCAGGCGGAGAGCGAGTTCAGAATGTAGGAAAGCTGTCCGGCGATCAGCCCCTGATTGTTCGAGGAGGGGTTCCAGGCGAAAACCTCCTGGGTCATGGTCTGCTCGTAGAGCTTCTTCATGAACTCGACAGCGGCCACCGTCTGCTCGGAGTTGACGATGACGTTCTCGTTCTCGTCTTGGACGGCACCGCCGAACGACCAGATGAGGGCGCGGGCGGCCATGTTCGAGTCGATCTCCTGGGACATGCCGATCCCGAGCTGCACTCCCTGATCCCGCTTGATCCTCGCCCCGCCTTCCAACAGCTCGTCCCAGGTGGAAGGACCGTCAGGCAGGCCTGCCGTCTCCCACAGGCTCCTGCGATAGTTGCCCGGGTCGGGGGCCCAACTCGGGCTAAAGGCGTAGTACTTGCCGGTGGTGGGGTTGAAGCTGCTCTTCTCACACAGTTCCAACTGGGCACCAAAGCGGCGGTTCGCCTCCTCGGTCACGTCTCTCATGTCGACGACGCTCGGCTCGAACTGCGGCAAGGGTGCGATGTACTGGATGAGGTCGTGTCCCGCACCGGCCTGGATCTCCGCTTGGATACGGGCGGGGATGTCGACGACGTTTATGTGCTCCACCGAAACATTGACGCCGACCTCCTCCCCCCACGCTTTCGCGAAAGGGTCGAACCACTCGTCGTGGCGGGGCACGAAATGACTCCAGAGGAGAATCTTGAGATCCCCCGAGAGGGACGTCGCCGGGGATGCGAATGCTGTGGGTCCTGGCCCTGCCTCGGTCCCCTCGGTGCCTGCTCCCCCCGAACCGCCACCCGTGCCACAGGCTGCCGCCAGGGCGGCGAGTCCGCTCGCTCGCAGGAAGCCGCGTCGTGTCGTCGTCCAACTGGATTCGAGCTTCGCCATTGCAGCCTCCTCGACGCATCGGCGGTGGTGGCGTCGTCGTCGGTTGTGAGTCATGCAGCACAAGCTTGAGCAGAGTCCGACAAACTGAGAAGTTGTAGGCACCCAGGACAGCGTGCTCTGCAACTCGGACTGTTTCGTCATCCGTGAAAGGCCTCCTCGGTGCCGGGGTCCCTGCTGGCGTACTCGAAGAAGCTCATGCCACGGTAAGAGCACAACAGGCGATCCCGGAGCCCGAAGCACCTGACCATCACAGGGGTGGCCACGGCAGTGGGTGTCGGCCCGAGGGCCGGGGAAAGCGCTCGAGGCGGGTGACCCGCCGAGCGCGTGCGGCAGTCGCCGAAACTTCACGGGTGTCGATCAGCTCGTTGAGGCGGCGGGTCATGTGATCACCTGAGTCAGCAAGGCGTTCGGCGACGCTCACGGCGAATGCGCGCGCCTCCGCGGGCAAGGGTTCGTCGGCGAAGTCCCAGGCCACCGTGCGGAGCTTGGTTACGACGTTGAAGCACAGCCCGTGGTCGACAAGCCGGACGTGCCCCGCCACGTCGAGCAGGACGTGGCTGCCCTTGCGGTCGGCATTGTTCGCTATGAGGTCGAAGACGACCATCCGGAGGAGCTCGGCTCGCGTGACGGGGTCGGGTTCGGTGACGAGGCGGAAGTAGTGGCGGTCGGGGTCGTGGTCCACGAAGAGCTGCACACTGCCTGGCCCGAAGGGTCCGTTCGTGCGCAGCACTGTGGGCGGCACCATCCCCCCGCCCTCGCATCGGTCCAGTACGTACGCGGCAACCTCTCGGCGGTGCAGGGTCCGGGAGGGGAAATCCCACAGCGGGGCCTCCCCCCGTTCCGGCTTGTAGACGACGAGCTGGTCGTCCCGGCCGAGGCGGCACAACAGGGTCAGATTTGATGCCTTGACAATGCGGCCGAGGATCTCGAGCGGCGCGCGGGCGAGCACTTCGAGGACCTCCTCTTCGGGGTCCGGCATGACCGGGGCGGCATCCGTCGTCACAGTGCTCGTGCGTCTCCGTTCGTGCGCGGGCAGACATGCCCCTGTGGATCGATCGGATGGCCGCACAGGCGGCAAGGTGGCCGGCCCTGTTCGACTGACCAGCGGGCATGAGCAGCGAGGAGCCGCGCCTGCTCCTGAGTCACCCAGATGCGCACGCGCTGAGGCTCACGTTCCTCGCCCTCAGGGACGAACTCGCTCACCTCGATGACGAAGCGGCCGAGCTGCGGGTCCAAGCCAATCGTGATCGACCCGGCGCGCCAACGTGGGGTGACCGGCTCGCGCAGCCGCATCGAGGTGATATCCCAGATTGTCAGCGGCGTGGACCCTATGCCGGCCAGGAGCTGGGTCAGCAAGTCGGAGATCGCGGCGACCTGCTGCTTCTCGACGAGCACCGAGACGGTCTCGTCATCTTCGACAGCCTGAACGTAGAAGGCGCGTTGGCCGGGTTCGCCCACGAAGTCCGCGGTGACGTGGTGGGGGGTGGTGAGCTCGATGTCCACTCCCTAGCCCTCCCTCCTTCGCGCGCCTGGCCGGGGCGGCGCCAACGGGCCGGTATCGTTGAGGCGCAGCAGGCTCGGCGGCCCCTCTCGGGGCAGCGACAACATCGAGACGGAGGTCGGTCCAACCACGAGACGCTGAAATAGGTCGAGCGGGATACCTGAATAGTGAGCGACGATCGCCTTTATGACGTCCGCGTGGCTGACAACGATCACCATGGCACGTTCTGGGTGCCGGCGCACGAGACACTCGACCGCATCGACCGCTCTGGTCTGGGCCTCACGAAACGATTCGCCCTTCGGGAAGGTGACGCGGCTCGGAGCCGCCTGGATCGCCCGCCACAGCTTCGTGCGCCTGAGCTGCCCGAGGGGTCGGTCGGTCCAGGACCCGTAGTCGAACTCTTGCACACCCTCGAGTTCGCGTACCGCGATGCCGTGGCGGCGGGCGATCTCATCAGCAGTCTCAAGCGTGCGAACCATCGGCGAGGAGTAGACGGCTTTCACCGGCAGATCCGCGAGCCGGTCGGCGGCTGCCTCGGCCTGGGCCCGTCCCTCCCCGCTCAATGACGCCGGCGTCCGCCCTCCCAACCGCCGACCCGTCGTGGCGGTGACCGCGTGACGAACGAGGATGATCGTTACCACGGGCCTCAGGTTCGCACTAGTACGCCCGAGCGAAGACGACTCGCCTGCCGTAAGCGGAGGGTGCTCCACAACGGACGCACTCGCCAGATTCCCTGACCCTCCCCATGGGCACGCAACGCGGGGTGGCTGTCGTCTCGGCCTTGATCTCGTCCTCGCATTCCGGTCGTCCGCAGTGCAGCGCGTAGGCAAACCCTGCTTGAACCTGTGCCACGAAGTCACCCCAGGTGTCGATCTCGTCGCCGTGGGCGTCCCGGTATGCGGTCGCACGGCCCAGCAGGAGTTTGTGGTAGTCGTGCAGGTGCCTGGGGAGGTCCGCAGCCAGTGTTTCGAGCGAGACCGTGTCCTTGTGCTCCCGGCCAATGCGCTGGGCAAGGACGGCGGTGCCCGCGTCGAGATCTCGGGGGCCGAGCTCAACCCTGAAGGGCACGCCTCGCAGCTCCCAATCGTTGAACTTGTAGCCCGGCGAGACGTCCTCTCGGTCGTCGACGTGGGTGCGAACCCCCTGTGCGCCGAGGGCGGTGGCAAGTCGGTGCGCGACCTCCCTCGTGCGAGCGAGCTCGTCACCGCGTCCGATCGTCGTGATGACGACCTGGTAGGGGGCGAGCCCCGGCGGGAGGACGAGCCCCTGGTCGTCGCCGTGGGCCATGATGACCGCGCCGACCATGCGGGTGCTCATACCCCACGAGGTCGTGTGGCAGTGACGTGGTTCGTTGTTCTCGTCCTGAAAGGTGATGTTGAAGGCGCGCGCGAAGTTCGTGCCGAGGTAGTGCGAGGTAGCGGACTGCAGGGCTCTGCCGTCGCGCATCTGCCCCTCGATCGAGAACGTGTTCACCGCCCCGGGGAAGCGTTCTCCCGGCGTCTTCTCGCCCACGACCATGGGGATAGCGGCGACGTCACGTGCGAAGGTGCCGTAGACGTCGAGCATTCGGAGGGTCTCCTCCATCGCCTCCGACTCAGTGGCGTGAGCGGTGTGGCCTTCTTGCCACAGGAACTCCGTCGTGCGCAGGAACAGACGAGGGCGCAGCTCCCAACGCACGACGTTCGCCCACTGATTGATGAGGACAGGCAGGTCTCGGTACGAGGAGATCCACTTGCTGTACATCTCGCCGATGACGGTCTCGGACGTGGGACGCACCACGAGAGGCTCGTCGAGTTCCTTTCCCCCACCATGCGTGACCACTGCCAGTTCTGGCGAGAAGCCCTCGACGTGCTCCGCCTCACGCTGCAGGAAGCCCATGGGGATGAGCAGCGGGAAGTACGCGTTCTCGTGCCCGGTCTCCTTGAACATCGCGTCGAGTCGAG
>JALYGD010000092.1 GCA_030777265.1 Actinomycetota bacterium
CCCCCACCAGCGTGAGGTCGCGGATGGTGAAGCCACCTCCACCCTGGAAATCGACGTGTCTGCGGTTCATGTCGCCCTGGCTTCCCGCCTTGAGGGTGGCGCCGTTGCCCTCGAAGGTCAGGTCGCGTTTGGCGTCTATGAGGACCGTGCCGTCGATGCGGTGGCACGCACCGTCCTGGAAGTTCATGGTGACCCCGTCGGGAAGAGCAGCGATGAACTCGTTGAGCTGTCCCGTGACATCTGTCGAGCAGTCGGCGGCGCCGTCGAAGCGACGTGCCTCGCCAACGGACGCTTGCTCGTCGCTGCACCCAGCGGCAACCAGGGCGATCACGGCTGCCACCAGAACGGATCGCCACCTGCACATCAGAACTCCTCAGGACGAAAGGGTGGCCGGCTCAGTGACCCAAGGTGCCCGGGGGCCGGCGCGAAAACGCTACCCGGCGGTGGGGACGCTCGGGCGGTCAGGCGCGCCGGGGTGTTTCGACTGGCGCCGGGGCCGGCGCAACCCGTAGCCGTAGCGGTGCATCAGGGGCCACGCCAACGCTCGGGTTACGACGGCCTCCACGGAGCTCAGACCAGTGATCCAGCGCTCGTCGAGCCGGAAGGGGACGCTCGCCGCCGGCAGCCGCTTGCTGCAACTGGGCGAATGGGCGACCTGCAGGTCGACCACGTCGCCGGAGAAGTCGGGGAAGTGGCCAGGGGCCTCACCGACGAAGGCCGCCACCTGCCGCAGCACCTCGCAGGGGCGTTCGGCGAGATCCTCGTAGCGCACCAGCAGCGAACGATCTGGAGGGACCATGCGCCTGAGCGCCTCGCTGGCCCCGTGACGGGTCAACCAGTTCAACGTGGCGTGGCCGGCGCGCCAAGCCGGCAAGAGCGCTCGGGTGACGGTGCTCACCCGGGACGAGCGGCGAGCGCGCCGGGCCACGTCGCGGCGCTGCACCGAGTAGGCCGAACCTCTCGGATCGCGCACGATGTGGACGAAGAACACGGAGAGCTCAGGAAGTTGACGCAACAACATGGCGTCGTTGGGGTGCTTGGACGTGTCGACCACGACGCGGGCACCGGTCTGGCGGGCAACCTCCTGGTACAGCCGCTGCGCCACCCCGGCGTAGGCAGCCATGTCACCTTCGAGACCACGTCCCCGTCGGGCCGCGACGGCCATCCTCACCGCTCCCACCCACGAGTGGCGGTTGGAAAGATGGCGATCCTGCCATTGGGAGACGTCGGCGATGGTGATCCCGTCGCCCAAGGCCTCGGTCATGACCTTCGACCACAGATCACAGCTCTGGTTGGGTTCACCGCAACTGCACCGTCGTTCGGGACCGGTCAGCCACAGCCTCCGGACGGCACCGGCGAAGACGAAGCCCTCGATCTCTCCGAGGAGACGCCCAAAGATCGTCGTCCCGCCCCGCTGTGAGCCCAGGATGAACACGATCTTGGGGCTGTCCACAGGGCCAGCGTAGATCGCTCCGCCACCCGAGGTGCCCTCCGTCACTCCAGCTCCCCCTTGGCACTACCATTCGGAGCCGGCAAGGGGACTGGGAACGGCCAGAGGGGATCAACATGAGCGAACCACCCTTCGAGGGCCTGGTGGCGAACCGGCGATCCGACGGCCCTCGGTGACGGCACCGCCGTCCATCACGAGCCTGCAGACCAGATCCTCTGCCGTCCTGGCAGCGTTGGCCCTCGGGAGCCTCGTCTACGTCGCTTGCGTGGCATGGGTGTTCCAGTACTCCTACGACGTCGTCGGTGGAGTGGTGGTGGCCCACCTTCTCGTGCTCCCCACTGTGGCGCTGCTCGTAGGCCTCCTTCGCCGGGAGGACGACCGCCGGGTGCGGACCTTCATCATCGCCGGGCTGGTGGTCAAGGTCATCGGCACGTTGGCACGCTACGCCGTCGTGTTCAGGGTCTACGGCGGGGGCGACGCCTTCGTGTACGACCGCGTGGGTGGCAAGATCGCCGAGGCCATCCGCAGCGGTGACCTGATCCCCGAGGGCCAACAGCTGATCGGTACCGGCTTCATCGAGGTGTTCACCGGCATCGTCTACACCTTCACCGGAGCAACCAGGCTGGGGGGCTTCCTCGTCTACTCCTGGTTGGGCTTCCTCGGCCTGTGCTTGTTCTACCTTGCGTTCAAGACCGCCTTTCCCGACGGCGACCGGCGTCGATACGCCGCCTTGATCTTCTTTCTGCCCTCCATGGCGTTCTGGCCGTCGAGCATCGGCAAGGAGGCATGGATGACGCTCACGCTCGGCATGACCGCCTACGGCGTCGCCCGGCTCGTCTCCCGTCGCGACCACTCGATTCCCTGGCTCGCAGCCGGCATCCTCGGCAGCGCCGTGGTCCGCCCCCACATAACCATCACGTTGGTCGTCGCCCTCGGTGTGGCGTACCTGCTCATCGGGTCGAAGCGGGGAGGCCTCGGTGCTCCCTTCGCCAAGCTGGCGGGCCTGATGACGCTGATGTTGGTGTTCTCTCTCGTTCTGTCGAGCGTGCAGAGCAGGTTCAAGCTCGAAGAGGGGGCCGGAGTCGAGGAGGTGTTCGCTCAGACTCGCGAGCAGACCTCGTCGGAGGAGGGCTCGTCATTCGACGCCGTGGGCGCCCGGTCGCCGTTGGACCTTCCCGCCGCCGCCTTCTCCGTGCTGTTTCGTCCACTTCCCTACGAGGCAGGAAGCGTGCAGGGACTGGCAGCTTCTCTCGAAGGGGCTCTGTTGCTCTTCCTCTTCGTGAAGCATTGGCGACGCCTGGCAAATCTCTTTCCAAGTCGGAGATCACCCTACCTCGCCTTCGTGGCCGCCTACAGCATCCTGTTCGTGGTCGCGTTCTCGAACTTCGGCAACTTCGGGCTCCTCGCCCGACAGCGGGTCCAGGTCTTCCCCTTCGTCCTGGTGGCGCTGGCCGTACCTCGCGTCAAGAAGGCTCTCGGCCCCGCTCCGGAGGTCGAGGCCCCTCGACGACCGCCGCGGCGGTCGTTCGACCCGGCGCTGGCCTCGAGGGGTGAAGGCTGAGGCGCTTGCCCATGGCGCTGCCTCGCTCGGCCCTCGTCTGCACGGGCCTCAGCAACTGGGTCGAAAGCAGTATCGGCGGTCGGCCGCCGTGTCTCGACGCTCGATGACCGTCCCACCTCGGGGGGGGCGGACAAGGAGATCGACCACAGTTTCGTCGCCGAGACCGAAGTGCAGCCGCGGTAGTCCTCCGGCGGCATTGCCTCGCCCGGCCAGCAGCTCGCGGCGCCCCAACAGCCCGGCTGGCGAGCCCATCTGACCCGCCTGGTAGACCTCCACCACCGTTCCCACGTCGGCCGGACCCAGGGCCAGCTCGACCTCCAGCCAGTGCCTCGAAGCCGAGTCGTTGCGCAACAGGAGGGAACGGCGGGCCGGGTCGGGGTCCACGACGAAGACGTCGACGCGTCCGTCGTCGTCGAAGTCGGCGGTGGCACCGGTGATCCAGTAGCGCTCGTCCCCGAGGCCGGTATCCGATTCGAAGCGGGGTACGCCGTCCTGCACTCCGAGGTTTCGGAGCACGGCCGGCCTGGCGCCGTCGGAAGCGGCGGCGGTGGCCAGGATGTCGGGCCAACCGTCGTTGTCGAAATCCTCCACCTCCACGTGCGGCGCCTTGGTGGAGAACCCCACCAGGCCGGCCTGGTCGGTGACGTCCTCGAACGTCGGGTCACCGTCTACGACGCCCCGGTGTAGGTAGAGCCGCACCGGCACGGTGCAGTCGGCGTCGACCGTGCTGTTGAAGTGCTGTCCGAGCACGATGTCGGGGAGACCGTCGCGGTTCAAGTCGGCGACCTCGATCCCGGCGACATCGTCCTCCTCGCCGTAG
>JALYGD010000093.1 GCA_030777265.1 Actinomycetota bacterium
GCACTCGTCCTCCCGCCCGCGGTCGGCGAGCTGTCGGTGAGGTGGAACGACAAGAACCCCTACCAGGTCTACCTCGTGCGCGTGCCCCTCGCGCCCAGACCGGCCTCCCCGGCAGATTGAGGCTGGCCCAGCGCTTCAGCGGCCTTTACTGCTTGGAGCAGCGCCATCGCCTTGTTGCGGGTCTCGGTCTCCTCGTCTGCGGGGAGGCTATCGGCGACGATACCGGCCCCGGCCTGGGCATATGCCACACCAGAATGCATCACCAGGGTGCGCAGCGCGATGCAGGTATCCAGGTTGCCGCTGAGATCGACGTAGCCGACGGCGCCGGCATACACCCCTCGCCGCGTGGGCTCGAGGTCGTCGATGATCTGCATGGCCCGCACCTTCGGCGCGCCTGACACTGTTCCAGCCGGGAAGACGGCGCGAAGCACGTCCACCGGCGTCATGCCTTCGCGCAGCTTCCCCACCACCCGGCTGACGAGGTGCATGACATGCGAGTAGCGCTCGACGACCATGAGTTCCGCAACTTCGACGCTGCCGACCTCACAAACACGTCCGATGTCGTTGCGACCGAGGTCGACGAGCATGACGTGTTCGGCGCGCTCCTTCTCGCTGGCAAGGAGGTTCCGCTCGAGCATCCGGTCCTCTTCGTCGCCGCGGCCGCGCCGCCGAGTGCCAGCGATGGGCCAGGTCTCGACGTGGCGTCCTTTCACCCGAACCAGCGCCTCGGGCGAGGACCCCACGACGTGGAGATCGCCGAAGTCGAACAGGAACAGATACGGGGAGGGGTTGATGATCCGGAGCATGCGGTAGACGTCGAAGGGTGTCGCCGTGGTGTGCAAGGCGAAGCGCTGACTGGGGACGACCTGGAAGACGTCACCGGCGGCGATGTGCTCGAGCGCCTTCTGCACTATGCGCTCGTACTCCCCCGGCGCGAGGTTCGTGGGCACATCGTCCACCGGCCCGGGAGCCGGCGGGGACACGGGCCGCGAAGGCGTTGCGGTGGCAAGTCGGGCGACGAGGGCATCGTTGGCGACCACCGCATCCTGGTACTGCGCCTCCGCGTCAGCCCCGATCACCACGTTGGTGGCCACCGTCAGCTTCTGACGCAAGTGGTCGAACGCGACAACGTGGCGCGGAAAGAGCATGAGGACGTCCGGCAGGCCGAGATCGTCCTCGGTGGTGGCGGGGATGCGCTCGATCTCCCGTACCGCCTCCCAGCCGATGTAGCCGACGGCGCCTCCGTGCAGCGGCGGGACGTGCTCGAGCGGCGGAGCTGCGAGCCCACGGATCGTGACGTCGAGCGCCTCGAGCGGGCCTTTGGCCTGCGCTACTCCGGGAGGAGGCTCGCCTTCCCAGGACACCGCGCCATCCTTGCCCCTCAGGACGAGGAAGGGGTCGACTCCCACGAAGGAATAGCGACCCCAGCGCTCGCCGTGCTCCGCGGATTCGAGCAGGAAGCTGGAACGATCGCCGCGCAGCTTGGCGTACACCGACAGGGGGGTCTCGAGGTCGGCGAGAACCTCACGGCAGACGGGCACGACCCGGTAGGAGGCCGCGAGGCGGGCGAATTCCTGGCGCGACGGTCGATACGTGCTCACCTGATCACCACCGTCGCCGTCTCAGGAGACCTAGGACAGCTCCTCTGGCGTCGCTCCTGCAGAGCGCCGCTCACGTCATTCCCGCCGCCCCGAGGGTTCGTCGGCAATTGGGCGGTGAAAGCAGGAACGGGTGCCGGTATGGCAAGCGGGACCGCTTCCCGCCTCGACCCGTATCAGCAGCGTGTCCCCGTCGCAGTCCGCGAGCAGCTCCACCACACGCTGCGTGTTGCCCGAAGTCGCGCCCTTGTGCCACAACTCCTGGCGTGAACGCGACCAGAAGACGGTTTCTCCCATCTCGAGAGTGAGGGCCAGAGACTCGTCATTCATCCAGGCCACCATGAGGACCTCGCCGGTGTCGTGCTGCTGCACGATCGCCGGGACGAGCCCGCGCTCGTCGAACTTCAATTCGGCGAATGTTTCGACGGACAGGGGCATGATGTTCTCGTGGTCGACCGTCCTGGAGCGTAGCGGCGGAGGCAACTGCTCCGTCGAGAGTGCGGTCGAAGTCGGCCCCCTCCCCAGACCGGGGGACCGCGTGAGTGCGACTGGAGCCTGAGGCGTCGCCGTCCGTCGCCCACTTAAAGTTCGAGCACTGATTTCGAGCCAGAAAGGTGAGCGCTCCCGGTGAGTGCACCAGCGGGCTGGTACCCGGACCCGACGCGCCGACATGGAGAGCGCTACTGGGCCGGCGCACACTGGACAGAGCATGTCCGTGATCGCGGAAAGGCGGGAATCGACCCGCTGGAGGTCGCCGGCGAAGAATCCGAGGAAGCCGGCAGGACGGGCGTTGAACGTGACCTGAACAGGGTCACTACCGCCCCGCAGGGGTGGTACCCCTCGCCGGGCGTGCCGGGGGAAGAGCGCTATTGGGACGGGAACCGCTGGACAGACTACACGAGGCCGACCAAGTCGTCGCCAGCCCAGGGAGTAGCTGGGAGGGCGGCGGCAGCGAGGACGAACGGGAAAGCGGTGGCGTCGCTCACCCTCGCCCTCATGTGGCTGGGTGGAATCGCGTCGATTCCGGCCATCGTTCTCGGCCTCCTGGCACGACGGGAGATCGACCGCTCTTCCGGGGGCCAGAGGGGCTCGGGTTTGGCCAGCGCTGGCATCGTCGTGGGTCTGCTCGGGCTGCTCCTCGCCGGTGTCATGTTCGCGATGTTCGTTGTTCTCGTCCTGCTCGCACGTCAATAGCCTCGGTCCGAAGCCGACCTCACGGCGCACTGTCGGCGTTCACGCCGGACGCGCTGCAGGCGGGAGCGGACGAGGAACACGCACCGCCAGGCCGGCGCGGGCCATCTCCGCCTTCACGTCGGGGATGCGCAGCTCGCCGAAATGAAAGATCGACGCGGCGAGCACCGCGCTGGCCCTGCCTTGGCGCACTGCCTCCA
>JALYGD010000094.1 GCA_030777265.1 Actinomycetota bacterium
GTCTTCCCGATGTTCGTTTCGACGCGCAAGGGCAAGAGCGGCAGAGAGCAGCGCGAACGGGCAGCGCAGGCGCTAGCGGGGATCCCGAATCCGAAGGTGCTCATGCTCGAGCGGCAGGCGGCTCAGCGCAACCGGCTGACCCGTGGTGGGCGCCGGCTCGAGTCCAGCGTCCGGCTGCGCTATCCGCCACGGCCGGTTGTCGTCCACGAGCTCGTCGAGCGGGGCTGGCTGCCCGCGATCGTCTTCGTCTTCAGCCGGAACGGCTGCGAGGCCGCCGTCGACCAACTCGTCCTCGCCGGGATCCGCCTCGCGAACCGTCGCGAGCGCGAGCGCATACGCGCCATGGTCGAGGAGTCCGTAGCTGGCATAGCCGAGGAGGATCTGCGGGTGCTCGGCTACGCCCGTTTCCTCGACGCGCTCGAGCATGGGATCGCCCCCCACCACGCGGGTCTCGTGCCGGCGTTCAAGGAGACGGTCGAGAGGGCCTTCCAGGCCGGGTTGCTCAAGGTCGTGGTCGCCACCGAGACCCTTGCGCTAGGGATCAACATGCCCGCGAAGAGCGTCGTCATCGAGCGGCTCGAGAAGTGGGACGGGGAGCGTCATGTTCTGCTCACGCCCGGCGAGTACACGCAGCTGACAGGCCGTGCCGGCCGGCGCGGCACCGACCCTGTCGGCCATGCGACGGTCCTCTACCAGCGTGACATTGACTTCCGCTCGGTGGCGGGCCTGGTTGGCACCCGGACCTATCCCCTCACCTCGTCGTTCGCGCCCTCGTACAACATGGTGGTGAACCTCTTGCGCCGCCACGACCTCGCCCGTGCCGAGCTCCTGCTCACCCATTCGTTCGCGCAGTTCCAAGCTGACCGCTCTGTCGTGGGGACGACGCGCCGTCTGGCCGAGCTCGAGGAAGGCATGGCCGGCTATGCGCGTCACCTGCACTGTGACCGCGGAGACTGGGGCGGGTACTGGAGTCTGCGGCGACAGCTCAACGACCTCGAGCGTCGGGAGCGGCGAGAGGTACGGGCCGAGCGCGGTGCCGCCGTCCGCGATTGCATCGCGCGCCTTGTTCCAGGCCAAGTTGTGTGGTGGCCGAACGCACCACGGCGAGGTGTCGGGACCGTGGTCAGCACCTCGATCACCGAGCGGGGGACTCCGCTCGCCCGGGTCATCACCGAAGACCGGCGGCTGAGCCGCCTCGGCCCGCGTGATCTCGACGAACCACCCATCCGGCTCGGTTCGATCGAGCTTCCGACCCAGGGGACGCCGCGTCAGCCGGCATACCGGACCGAGGTGGCCGCGAAACTGCGGGAGTTCTCCGCTCCTCCTCAGTCGAAGGACGAGTCGCCGACGCCGGTGGAGGAGTCCGCTGCCCTGAGATCCCTGCGCATCCGGGTCGAAGCCCACCCCTCTCACGCCTGCCGGGAGCGCGACGAGCATGAGCGCTGGCAGTTACGCTACGACGAGCTCTCCGAGGAAGCCCAGCGTCTGCAGGGCCAGGTAACGCGGCGCACCGGCTCGCTCGTCCGCCAGCTCCACCGACTCATCGAGGTGCTTCAAGATCTCCGCTACGTCGACGACGCGCCGGCGCCGACCCGTGAGGGACTGCTGCTTGCCGGCATCTACGCTGACGTCGATCTCATCATCGCCGAATGCTTGCGACACGGGGTGTTCGACGGGCTTGATCCGGCCGAGCTCGCTGGGCTCTGCGCGCTGTGCGTCTACGAAGCACGCACCGAGGAAGCGGTGGTCCCACCGCAGATGCCGACCGGGCCACTCGAACATGCGGTCCGAGCCGTGCTCGACGTCGCCGAGTCCGTGAGAGCGCGGGAGGAGGCTGCCGGCCTGAGAACCCTGCGCACGCTCGACCCCGGGTTCGTGGTGGCCGCGTGGCGCTGGGCCGACGGGGCTGACCTCGACACCTCCCTCGGCACGCTCGAACTGACCGGCGGCGACTTCGTGCGCACGATGAAGCAGGTCGCCGACCTCGCCGGTCAACTCCGCGACGCCGCCCCGCGCCGAGTCGCCGCCGCCGCGGCGCAGGCCGGCGACCGGCTGCGCCGCGGGGTCGTGGAGGCATGAGCCCGCAGCACCCCCGGACCATCTTCTCGCGGGCCCGCCTTGCCCTGGGGGCGAACCTTCATCCGACCCCAGAGGAGATGGTGCTGAGAGGCTTGCCACGCTGCTACACCTGGAAGGGATGTCGTGACAGAGGAAGGAGCGAACATGGCCAAGTACCTGTGGGAAGCGACCTATACCGCCGATGGAATCAACGGCCTGCGGCAGGAGGGCGGAACCGGTCGCCAGCGGGCCGTGGAAGAGGTCATCGAAGCGCTCGGCGGCACAGTCGAGGCCTTCTACTATGCGTTCGGCAACAACGACACCTACACGATCTTCGAGTTGCCCGACAACGTGTCAGCCTCGGCGGCGAGCCTCGCCATCATCGCGGCGGGCGCGGTGCATGTCAGGACGACGGTGCTGCTCACCCCCGAGGAGATCGACGAGGCAGTTCAGAGATCCGTCGAGTACCGCCCCCCGGGGCAGTGAGCGGCGCTCCGCAGGAGCGACGCGAGAGGAGCCGTCTTAGGCCTCCTGAGACGGCGACGGAGGGGACAGTGAGCACCATCGGCTCGCAGCAGCGGTTCCAGGGGTGACCAGCCCCTTCGGCTCGATGCTGCTCATCGCGAACCCGGCCGCCGGTCGAGGTCGCAAGCCGGTGCTGCCGCGGCTGCGGACAGCCCTCGAGGCGCGCGGCCTTGACCACGAGGTGACGACGACGAGGGGGCCTGGCCACGCCGGCACGCTCGCCCGGGAAGCGATCGAGGAGCGCGGTCTCCGCTTCGTCGTCGCCGTCGGGGGCGACGGCACAGTCCACGAGATCGTCAACGGGATCGTCGACCCGGAACATGGGGCGCAGGGGGATCACTTCGTCCTCGGGGTTGTCCCGGCCGGCTCGGGCTGCGATTTCGCACGCACGTTCGGCCTCGACCGCTCGCCGGAACGGCTGGCCCGTCACCTCGATGGCGCCGAGTTCTACCCCGTAGACGTCGGTCGGGTGCGGCTGAACGGCCGAGACGATCAACCCCGCGCCGTGCTCTTCGTCAACGTCGCCGAGGCCGGTTACGGGGGGGTCGTCGTGGAACGGGCCAACCGGCTGCCGCGCTTCCTCGGCGCCAGCCGCTACCTCTTCGGCGTCTTTGCGGCCATCCGCCACTTCGGTGTGCGCCCCGCCCGGCTGGTGCTGGACCATACCGAGGTGAGCGGGACGCTCAGCAACCTGGTGGTTGCGAATGGTCAGTTCTTCGGCGGCGGCATGAAGGTCGCCCCGCGCGCCGTGCCTGACGACGGACGCTTCAACGTCCAGCTGTGGCGGGGGAGCCCGAAGGACGTCTTCCTCATGACACCACGCATCCGCAAGGGGGAGCACGTGCCCCATCCGGAGATCCAGGAGTACCAGTCGTCGCGCGTCGAGATCCACGCCGACGAGCCACTGCTCGTCGAGGCCGATGGGGAGGTGCTCGGCACGACGAGCGCGATCTTCGACCTGCTACCGAAGGCGTTGAACCTCAAGATCTGAGGCGCGATGGGTTCCGGTCGTCTACCCCTGGTGGTAGGCGCCACCTGCGAGCTCGCGAATGAGCCGGTTGACGGCACCGTGCGCTTCGAGGGGCGTCATGTGCCCCACGCCCGGGATCTCGACGAGCCGAACATGAGGGTTGAGTCGCGCCATGCGACGGGCATCACGGACCGGCGTGAGCCGATCCTCGCTGCCCACGACGATGACGCTGGGAACGCCGATGTCGGTCAGCGTGTCATCCTCGTTCATCTGGAAGATGACAGGTAGAAGCTTCGCGATCGTGGCGAGGTCGGTCTCGAGCACGAGGCGCTCGGCCAACTCGACGTAGCGGGGGTCCGCCCTGCGCACGAGCCCTATTCCGCGGGTGAGAGCAAACGACAGGTCGCTTGGTCCCCGGTAGACGGCGGCCAGTCGCTGACCGCGCTCCGCGAGGGCGTAGCCCGCCGCGGCTTGCAACGGGACCAGCATCCGGAGACCGAGTCCCAGCGCGACGTTCGGCGCTCCGGTCCGAGCTGTTGTCGACAGCAGCAGCAAGGTCCCGACCCGCTGCGCGAACAGGCCCCGGTGGCGTCGGGCGAACGCGAGCGCGGTCATCCCACCCAGGGAGTGGCCGACCAGGACGAGGCGTCCCCGCCCCGCATCGGTCGACTGCTCCACCACGGCCGCGAGCGCGTCCGCGAGCAGGTCGAGGGAGTACTCGCCGCTGGAGGGAGCCGAGGATCGCCCATGACCGGGCTGGTCGTAGGTCACGAGGCGATGCCTGTCCCTGAGCCCGACCACCTGCTCATGCCAGGCTCGACCGGTCTGGGCGAACGCGTGCACCAGCACGACCTCTGCCGCCGGCCCTTCGTGCCGTTCGAGCGGGCCTGCAGCCTCCGCGGGCCCGTGCGTCTCGACGTGCAGGCGGACGTCGTCCGGGCCGACCACGGTCGTGACATCGCCCGCGACACCGCCGAGGGGAGGACCGTAACGGTCCCGGTCGTGCCGACGCCGCATCAGAAGCCGTTCACCGACCAGACCTGTGACCGTCCCCGCGGTAGCGGCGGCGAACGACAGCCCGACCCGACGCCAGTCCGGCATCGGCTAGGTCCCGCCGTCGCGCGCTCCGACCCGCCGCCATGACGCGTCGAGCGCAACGATTCCACGTTCCCGGGCAACGTTGTCGAGATAGGTTTCGAGCTGCCGATCGCGCTCGGCGCACGACCAGCCGAGCTCCTCGGCCAGCACCTGGGCAGCCCACGCGGCTGCCTCGCCACCAGCCTGAGGGTCGCGCAACGACACTCGCAGGCGCCGTTGCAGCACGTCGTCGAGTGTGCGGGCCAGCTCGCGCCGAGCGGCCCAGCGCACCTCACCCCGCAGATACGGCAGCTCAGGCGTGAGCCGGTCGGCTTCTCCGAGTTCGGCACAGAAGGCGACCACCGCAGCCGCATCCGATCCGTGCCGGTGGAGGAGGGATCCAGCCAGTTGCGGATCGAGTCCCAGCAGCTGGGACACCGCCTGCAGACCCGCGAGGGCTTCCTCTATGCGCCCCCGTACCCCTATCGGTAGTCGATGGGTGACGCATGGGGCCTTCGCACCCTCCGCTGCGACGAGGCGGTCGACCAACTCCTCGGCCATCTTGCGGTAGGTGGTGAGCTTGCCTCCGGTGATGGTCAGGAGCCCCTGGGGCTCTTCGAAGATGGCGTGCCGTCGTGACAGGTCGTTCGGCGTGGACGTTGCACCACGACCGCGGAGCAGGGGCCGTAGACCCGCCCAGGCGCCGATCGCATCCGCGACGGTGAGGCTCGTGCCGAACGACCGGTTGACCGCATGCAGGAGGTAGTCGGCATCGGCCGCTGACACTGACGGTTCCTCGAGATCGCCCTCGTAGTGGTCGTCGGTGGTGCCCACTATCACCTGTTGGCCCCAGGGGATGACGAACACGAAGCGGCCGTCATCGGCACCGGAGGGGATGAAAGCGCCATCCCGCAGCCGCAGGTCCCGATCCCGGAAGGTCAGGTGGACCCCCTTCGAGGGCGTCAAAAGGGATGACTGCTCCTCAGGGCCAAGCGCCCGGACGCGGTCGGCCCAGACCCCGGTTGCGTTCACGACCCAGCGGGCG
>JALYGD010000095.1 GCA_030777265.1 Actinomycetota bacterium
CGTGCTCGGCTGCGTCGGCCTCTGCCTTCGTGCGGTGGACGGTGCCCGCCGGATGTTCGGGCGGCGAGTACAGCGAATACAGCTTGACCTCGTCTGGTCCTGAATTGATCACGTTGTGCCACACGCCGGCAGGAATTATGAACGCCCAGTCACCCTCGGCGTGATGGACCTTGTCGACGCGATCGGGAGTCGGACCCAACTCGACGCGGGCTTGTCCCTGCTCGATGCGTATGAACTGGTCGAGGTGGGGATGCGCCTCTCGTCCAATTTCCTCACCGGGGCCGAGCCGCATCACGGTGAGCTGCACGTGCTCCCCCGTGAACAGCACGGTGCGGAACGTGCCGTTCGCGAGCGTCGCCTGTTCGATGTTGCCGATCCAACCATCCATGTGTCGCACCCCTAACTGTCAGTCTCGAGCCGTCGACCAGGACCGCCGACGTGCGAGCCAGAGTATGCGCGCCGGTCACCTCGGCAGCATGACCCCGCCCTTCCGTCGTTGCCCCGCCAGTCATAGGCCTTCGAGCAAAAGGGGGACACGACGAGAGGGTCGCGACGCCGCTCCCTGTTACCCCTAGGCCAGATGGGCCCGGTGTCAGGGTCTATCTGCAAGACCAGCTTGCGCAGGCGAACTCGCCGATAGGACGATCGGTCGCTGATATGGCGACGTCGCAGCGAGTGCGTCGTGGGACGCCGCCCCTTCATGGCGCCCCAAGGCTCAAGTGCGACTCGCCCGGGGTCTACTGCGTGACTCACCCTGCGCGAGTGAGCTCGATGAGACGCCATTGGCTGGGGGTCCAAAGACGCTCATCGCCGCAGCCCACCGGCCTCGCCTCGCTTGCTTCCCGTCGGACTCGTATCCGATACCGGTGCTGGGGTCCGGCGAGTTCTACGGCATGTGTCCCATCCTCGTCTACCGTGTGCGCGACGACGTGCAGATCCTCCACTCCGAGCAGCCCTTCCTGACGGCGGACGTGCCAGTCTGCGGCCTGCGCGGCCATGTGCAGTCCGGCTCGCCCACGGAAGCGCTCAAGGTCGATGCGGCCAGCGGCGTAGCCATGGGCGATTCGCAGCACTTCGCTGGGTGGCACCCGGCCGAAGTAGAGACCATGCGGCAGACAGAGGAGCGTGGCTGCGAAGCGGTCGCCGCCGAGATGGGTGCACTCCCAGACGCGGTGGCGCAGGGCGACGGACAGCGCGGCAACCACGGGGCGACCGAATTGGGCGCAGCAGGGATCCTTGCGGCCGTGCGTGCAGACCGCGTAGAGGGGCAGGTGGTCGGGCTCGGTCTCCTCGGGCCGGCGTCCAGCCGCCAGCGCATGGAGGTCGAGCGCGAGGGCCTGCTCGAAACGCTCCAATCGGCCGGTCCCGAGCCAGGGCCGGGTACCGGTCCAAGCGAGGTAGTAGCGGTGGCCTGCCCGCTGCGAGCGGACGTGGCGGCGGATGAGCAGGACGCGAACTCCTGCTCGTGCGGCGCGCCGGGCCAGTTGTGCCCCCACGCCTGGATCAACCTTCGTCTCGTCGCTGAGGGGGGCGCGGCCCCAAGGGCCCTGATGCTCGATCAGCAGCCACGCTGACTGAGAGGGCGCGGTGGCTTTGAGCGGCTCTCTGTGGTGTGTGGAGATAACCGCGCAGGGTTGGCGAGCCTCACCAGCTGCCATCGTTCCCCGCATTCTCCTCACTGTGATGGCGTTGCCCCTGGATGATGAGGCGACGGAGCGCGACATCCCAGTCCCGTGTTTCATCACGTTCGAGTTGGACCGGCAAGCGTGGTGACAGGAGTAGGCACACCGCGTCGAGGACGTTGAGGTCCAGGTGGATCTCGCCGGCGCATGGCCGGAGCAGGCGGAGGTAGAACCCCGCTGGCGTGTCGGCTCGTACGACGACCGCGAGGGCGAGCACACCGAGTGAGCCGAGGCAGCGCCGCAGCAGGTCGACGTGGACTTCGACGTCCGCGTCGCACCCGTCGGTGTGACCGTGCAGCACATGGATGTGCCGGAGGGCGTGCGCCGTCGCGGGCAGGAGTTCGAGCTCGACCAGGACCGGGCCGTCCCCTGCATCCAGCAGAATCGTCAGGTGGCTGTCGCTGGCACGGATCTCCAGGATGCTGGCATCCTGCAGCACTCCCGCCATGGCCCCTCCAACTAGTTTGGTTGCATGAGCTTCTGGCCGTGTTGGGAGCTTAGTTAGGTGACCCTTACCTTGACAAGAACTAACTCCCCGCTGTCGGCAGTTCCGGCCGACCAGATACTGCGCGGGGCGGTGGCCCTGGCCCGCGTTCGGCCAGGTTCTATGCCACGAGTGCCAGCCGACATGCGACTTGGGCTGTCGGCATCGCGATTGCGAGCGGGCATGGCGAGCGGGAGGCCCCCGGCGGCCGCCACTTGGCAGCGGGCAGTGGCCCGTCCACGCCCAGCAGTCGAGCAGCAGGCAACAGCGCGCACAGAGATCCCTGACTGACCAGGCCCAGCTCGAAGCGGGCTGACCGGACGTGCCCGCCCGGAGACCCCGTCTCGCCGACACGGCCGCATGAGGATCAGCCAGGTCAGATCGGAGGCGAGGCAATACTTGACCTTCTAGTTGCTGGAATCTGTACGGTCGGGGGAGAGACAATTCGAAGGGAGAGTGATGGCAACCGAGACGACACTGCAGATTTCAGGCATGGATTGCAGTCATTGTGCGCAGCGGCTGGGTTCGGCGTTGGAGCGGGCGGAGGGGGTGATTAGAGCCGAGGTGGATCCGGGGGGTAGGGCCACGGTGCGCTATGACGAGCAGCGCCTGTCAGAGGCGGATCTGGCCGAGCGGGTGCGAGGCGCCGGCTTCGACCTCGCCTGAGCCATCGGCCAGAGCGCGGTTTGGAGGAGAGGCATGTCCAGGGACGAGGCCACGCAGGCACGGCCCGAGGCTGAGTCGGGCAGCGAGCTGCAGCAGGAGGGTCGGCAGGAGTCCTACCGCATGAAGATCGGTGGGATGTCGTGCTCGTTCTGCACGGCGACGATCCGCCGGGCCTATGAGCGCATCGAGGGGGTGCACGAGGTGGGGGTGTCGCTGGCCCATGAGGAGGGGCTGGTCAAATACGACCCCGACAAGGTCGACCCCGACGAGCTGCGCCGCACGCTCGAGCAGGTCGGCTACACCTACCGCGATCCCGACAAGGTGCGCACCTTCGAGGAGGAGGAGGCGGAGCTGCGGGTGGCACGCAACCGCCTCATCGTCGCCGGAGTCTTCACGGGGTTGTCGGCACTGCTGATGTTCGTGGGGATGGAGCCGTTTTGGACCTTCCTGGCCCACCCACTGCTGCCCTGGGTGATGCTGACGCTGGCGTTGGAGACGATGTTCGTCACCGCCTGGTTCGTCAAGCGCATGGCCTTCCAGTCCCTTCGGCGCGGAATCCTCAACCAGCATGTGCTGTTGGAGTTCGGCGCCTTCGCCGGGCTTGCGGGCGGTTTTCTCGGACTGTTCGTCAGCCCGCGCTTCCCCGCGGGCCACTTCTTCGCCGTCGCCACGTTCGTCACCGCCTACCACCTGCTCAGCGACTACGCCTCGAAGGTGGTGCGCACCCGCTCCTCCCAGGCGGTGCGCCAGCTCATGGAGTTGCGCCCCGACACCGCCCGGGTGGTCCGCGACGGCGAGGAGCAGGAGGTGCCTGTCGACGAGGTGGAGGTGGGTGAGCGGGTGCGTATCCGCCCCGGCGAGTCCATCCCCGTCGACGGGGAGGTGGTCGAGGGCGCCTCGACGGTGGACGAGTCGCTGGTGACCGGCGAGCCCATCCCGGCTGAGAAGGTCGAGGGCGACGAGGTGATCGGCGGATCCATCAATGAGACGGGCACGCTGGTGGTGGAGGTCACCCAAGTCGGCGAGGAGTCGTTCCTCTCCCAGGTAGCCCGCTCCATCGAGGAGGCCCGGGCGCTGCGGCCCGGGGTGTTGCAGCTGGTCGACACCGTCTTGAAGTACTACGTGCCCGGGGTGCTGCTCTTCGCCGCCGTGGGGTTTGTGGGTTGGACCCTGATCCCGCTGCTGTTCGGCGGCGGACCGAACTTCTTCCGGGCGAGCTTCGCGGCCCTGGCGGTGCTGGTGTTGGGCTACCCCTGTGCGCTGGGGATGGCCACGCCTCTGGCGATGATCCGCGGTGGGGGTGAGGCCGCCCGTCAGGGGATCCTGATGCGCTCGGGTGAGGCCTTTCAGATCATGGGTGAGCTGCGTTCGATGGTGTTGGACAAGACCGGCACCATCACCCGTGGTGAGCCCAGCGTGCAGGAGGTCGTGGCGTCGGGCGATCGCAGCGAAGACGAGGTGCTGTGGGCCGCAGCCTCGGCGGAGTCCGCCAGCGAGCACCCCCTGGCCCGTGCCATCGAACAGGCGGCCGAGGAACGCGGGCTCGAGGTGACCTTGGCCGACGACTTTCAGTCGTATACCGGCAAGGGGGTGGAAGCCGGCGTCGAGGGTGGTCGGGTGCTGGTGGGCAAGCCCGGTTTCCTCGACGAGCAGGGTGTGGAGGTCGCGGAGGACCGCGAGGAGTTCGCCCGGCTTGAAGAGCGCGGTCTGACGGTGGTGGGGGTGGCCCGCGACGGGCGGCTGCTGGGTCTGGTCGGGATCGGTGACGCTCTCAAGGCCGACGCCGCAGAGGCCATCCAGCGCATCAAGGACGCGGGGATGACCCCGGTGATGATCACCGGCGACAACCGCCGCACCGCCCAGGCGGTGGCCGACGAGGTGGGCATCGAACGGGTCCTGGCCGAAGTGCTCCCAGAGGACAAGGCCGCCGAGGTCAGAAGCCTCCAAGACGAAGGCCAGCGGGTGGCGATGGTCGGCGACGGCATCAACGACGCTCCCGCCCTCACCCAGGCCGACGTCGGCATCGCCATCGGGGCCGGTACCGACATCGCCGTCGAATCCGCCGACATCGTGATCATGAGCGATCGGCTGGGTGCGGTGATGGACGGCCACGACATCGGCGTGCGTTCCTACCGCAAGACCAAGCAGAACCTCGCCCTGGCCTTCGCCTTCAACGGCATCGGGGTACCCGCCGCCACCACCGGCTTCGTCCACCCCATCTGGGCCATGATCGCCATGGTGGCCTCGGTCAGCCTGGTGCTCGCCAACTCCTTCGCCGGGCGGCTGCTGCGCCGCGCCCGCGGTGAAGAACCCCCCGGCGACTTCCAAGACCAGCTGCACGACGAGCACCGCCAGGAGCACGATCGCGACGGCCAGGCCCCCGACGAGCACGAGCACGAGGAGGAGCCCGACCACACCCGCGAGGAGCAAGCGGAGCGCGAGCAACCCGCCGAGGCAGAGCAACCCGAACCCGCCCGTGGTGGCGAGAAGCAAGCGGAGCGCGAGCCGAGTGCCGAGCCAGAGGAACCCGGCCTCGCCCGCGCGGCATACGGCGAGCCCTACCCTGCGCCCGGCTACGACCCTCAGGAGGCGGCCCAACGTGTCGCCGCTACCCTCGGACAGCCAGGCGGTGAGGGTCGGGCCCTAGGCGCACCTCTCCGCGGCAAGTCCTCGGATGGCTACCAGCAGGTGCGGCTGCGCGTGCGCATGCACTGCCACAACTGTGCCCAGCGCATCCAAGACCGCCTCGGCGGCATGGATGGGGTGCGGGCGGTGCGGACCGACCACGAGCGCGACCTGGTCACCGTCCGCCACAGATCTCACGTGTTCGAAGGCCAGATCCGGGCCAAGCTGCACGAGATGGGCTTCGACGTCACCGGCTACGCGGACCACGGCCAGGAGACCACCGAGTGAGCGATACCGGATCCGACACCAGCACGGACGAGGTTCGCCACGAGCGGTCGTGGCTGGATGCCGAGGTCGACGGTCGCTCGGTTCGGTTCTGGGTGGTCGTGGGCTCGCTCATCGCGCTGGTCACGCTGGTCGTTGCCGCCTTCTGGACCTACGGGTTGGGACGAGGGCCGCAGATGGCCGGTGGCGGCATGGCGCAGCCCGAGCAGGGCCAGCAGATGGGGGGCGGTGGCGACATGGCCCAACCCCAGCCGGGTCAGCAGATGGGGGGCGGTAGCGACATGGCCAAAGCTCAGCCGGGGCAACAGATGGGGCAGATGCCGGACGTCCCCCCGGTTCCTCCGGTCTTCGGCTACTACGACGATCGGGAGGTCTTCTTCATCCACCCCGAAGCCTCCGATCCCGCCGTCGCCGAAATGCTCGCGCAGATGATGGGCTCACCCGTGCCGGTGGTGGCAAGCCTCGCCCAGGTTCCCCAGCCGGCTCTGGGCAGCGTCTACGTCTTCACCAACGGACTGCGGCCCCAAGCCACCCCCGCCGGCCCCTTCGGCTTCCAACCCGACGTGTTCGACAGCGCCCCCGGCCACCCCGCCTACACCCCGCTGCGTCGGGTCGTGAAAGTCAGCTGGAACGACCCCGGCCAGGCACGGCTGCTCATCAGCACGGCCGACATCGGCGAGGCCCACTGGAGGGGTGAGGTCACCCTCGAAGCCACCCCGGTGGTGGTCAACGCACCCTTGCTGACCTGGCCCGGCGGCCACCGATAGGACAAAA
>JALYGD010000096.1 GCA_030777265.1 Actinomycetota bacterium
CGGGGTGTCGCCGCCTTCTCCTGTCCCCTCGGCGCATCCGCGGCAGTGAACTACCTCGGTTTCCTCGTGTCTGCGGGATCCTTCGCGGGCCCGTCTGTTTCGTTGGGCGGGCTCAATCGTTTGCTCAGTGCCGGACGACCACGGTGAAGCTCCACGTGCTGCTCTCCGCCCGCCTCGGCCAGAACAGCAGTAGGGCAAAGCTCGCTTTCCCATCCGCAGGAGCATCGAACGCAGCGGGGCAACCCGCCCCGCCGGCTCGCTCAGTCGCCGCTTACGACGATGACGGGTCCTGGCTCCTGTGGAGGGAGTTTGGCCCGGCGTCTCTGGGCTACGCGATCCGCGGGGCTCCTGCCGCAGAGGTAGCCGAGGTGGGCCGGGCGGCGTGGCCTCGGGACCAAAGCCTCAACCGAACCCGGGACGGTTCAGCGTGGAGGCCGGGCGAATCGGCCCATTGCTGCAGTTAGCGTCGTGTGGACAAGACGGCGGGGGCAACTTGCCAGAGCTACGAACCTGGATCGACACCGGCTGCGGGTACGATTGCGGAGGTGGCGAACGAGGTGATCCACATGGGCCTGGAGGAGTTCCAGCAAGGCTTGATCGCCCCCGCGACCCAAGATGGCGTGTCCATCACCGTCGATGGTCGCCGTCTCGATAGCAAGAGCGCCGTGCTTGGCTGGTGGGCGGACGTGTCCGACGACATCGAGGCTGAAGAGGCCGCCAAACACGCCGCGCCTGGAGCCTAGACGGGGGCGCCCGAAGTCCCCGACCTTCTCAGGATCGCCGCGGTCTTCGCCCGCCATGACGTCGAGTACCTCCTGGTGGGCGGCGTCGCCGCCCGTGCGTACGGCGCTCGGCGCCTGACCTGCGACGTCGACTGCCTACCGAAGGCGTCCCCGGAGAACCTTGATCGCCTGGCGGCCGCCATGCGAGAGCTGAACGCCCGTCTGCGTGTCGAACGGCTCGGGGACGAGGAATGGGCCCTCCTCCCTATCCGGCTCACCGGCTCGACGCTCATCCGGCTGGAGATATCCACCTGGCGTACGGACGCCGGCGACCTCGACATCCTGGCTGACATCCCGGGCCCACAGGGCCGACACCTGGCGTACGAAGACCTTAGAGCCGGCGCCTCAGAACTCAACCTCCATGGGACCGTGGTGCGTGTCGCTGCGCTCGATGATGTGATCGCCAGCAAGGAATGGTCCAATCGCCCCAAAGACGGCGATGCACTGCCTGAGCTGCGCGCCCTTCGACCGGAGTAGCTCCTTGCTCGCCAGGCACGTTGGCGAAGGCCCATGAACGATAGTGGTCACGAAAGGGGAATCAGCTCGCGTCCACATCCACGGCCCCGGCGGGATCGACGTGATGCCGGTGACTTTCAGCGCAGCTCGACAAGAAGCTCAGCAACGAGCTCGCGGACCTGACGGGTCACGATGGGAACGGCGGCGGCGACCGGCGCGCTGAGGCGCTCTTCGAGGTCGTCGCATGTCCCCGGCTGACACCCGACGACCAGGACGTGCGCGGGCAGCACACCCGCCGCGCGTGCGAGGCGCAGGATCCGGGATGGCTCAGCGAGATGGAGGTCGGCGAGCTGTGCCTGCCAATCCTCCAGCGTCGGTTCGGTGACCTCCGGAACCTCCGGTACCAGCACAAAGACGGCTCCCGGGCTGGCCCGCCGTTCGATGGCGTCCACGACGATCAAGGCGCCGTAGCCGTTCATCAGCTGGTGGACGATGCCCAGGGCGCCGATGCCCGTCTCGATGAGGTCGGCATCCGCGGGCAAGCGACCCTGCAGTTGGGAGGCGACGGCGAGACCGAATCCGTCGTCGCCGCGAAGGGGGTTGCCGACGCAGGCGACGAGCACCCGCCGTGGCGGGTCAGCCGCCGCTGGAGCAGCCATGGGCCGCTGACCCGGAGCCCCCCTGAGGTGATGGGGCGCGGCTGCGCACGGTGACGCTCGACACCGGAATCAGCACCGGTTGCGGATTGGTCGGCCGGGCCGATCCCCGCTCGGGTGACGACACGTCCATGCGCACGAACTCGGGCAACTCGGCGCGCAAGGCCTCCTCCACCAGCCCCCGCAGCGTGGCGGTGGAGCCGGAGCAGCCGTCACAGGCGCCGAGAAGGCGGATGCTGACGACGCCGCCGTCGGCCGCGACGACTTCGAGTTGGCCGCCGTGGGCCTCCACGTAGGGACGGATTTCCTCGACGGCTGCCTCCGCCCGTGCTTGCTCGTCCTCGCCATGCTCGAGCGACCGGTACAGGCCGAAGAGGAGCTCGACGTGCGGATCGGCCATGGCGTCGTCGAGGAGCGACCGGGCGTCGAGCCAGGCGGCGAGGCGCTGCAGTGCGCCCCGGTGAACGACGTCCACGGCGCGCAGCACCCCGACCACTGCATCCTGCACTCCCTCGTCGGGGTGCCGGGCGAACATCTGGATGAGATCGTCGAGCTGCGACAACGCAGCGGCGACCTCGGGAGGCAGAGCGCTCTGGTCGGCACTCACGGTGACTCGCCGCTGCCGTGGGACCACCAGCCCCACCCGACCGCGTCCAGCGGCTGGAGCCCCCGTGCCATGGCGGCCACGAGCGCCGAGGTGATCGAGTAGAGCTGGGTCCCGACCAGCAGCTGTAGCGGTCCGGACAGGCCGAGCCCGAGTGCCAACGGCCCAGGGTCCCAGAACCCGAAGTCAGGGACCTTGCTCAGAAGGCCCAGGAGTGGCAGGAGGATCCCGCTGAAGAGGGACAGCACGAGGCCCCACAGTGCTCCCTTGACGAGCGCGCCCCGGAAGGTGAATCGATCCCCGGGCGTCAGCGGCCACAGCAGGGCCAACGGCAGCGGCAGGA
>JALYGD010000097.1 GCA_030777265.1 Actinomycetota bacterium
GGCGATGCCACGGCGTGATGGGACAGGTCCTCGCCCTCGAGTCCTGCAGCGGGTACGCGCAGCGTCCCGCTGCGCTATTCTCAGCGGCGAGCAACGGCGCTCCCCGTCGCAGGGGCGCCGTTTTGCCTGTCGTGACGAGTCGCCGCCGATGCCCGACTCGGCTCGGGGCGGCGCACTCCCCTGCCGCTGGAACAGCCTCAACTCGCGCGAGGAGACCGCTGTGACCGACTCCCTGGCCGCCAGTCCGCTCGGCCTCTACGACCCGCGCTTCGAGCGTGACGCCTGCGGCATCGGGTTCGTGGCCCACATTGACGGGGTGCCGCGCCGGGAGATCGTGTCGATGGGGCTCGAGGGGGTCCGCGGCGTGCGGCACCGCGGCGCGGTCGCGGCGGACGCCAAGAGCGGTGACGGCGCCGGGTTGCTGACCCAGATCCCGCGCCAGTTCTTCATGGAGGAAGTAGAACGCCTCTTCCGCCGTTCGGTCGACCCCGACAGGCTCGGCGTTGCCTTCCTCTTCCTCGACAGCCGGCACGACGAGGATGGCGAGCAAGCCCGCGCCACGGCTCGCGAGGCGGTCTTGGAGGCCTGCCGGGCCGAAGGTTTGGAATTCCTCGGTTGGCGGCAGGTACCCATCGAACGGAAGGCGATCGGGGAGATCGCCGTGGCGACCATGCCGCACCTCGTCCAGGCACTGTTCCTGCGTCAGGAGGGCGTGGACGATGACGAGGCCGAGCGTGCCGCCTTCCGCGCCCGTCGGCGCGCACGCATCGCGTGCGACGGCGAGAGGATCCGCTACTACGCCGTGTCCTGGTCGTTTCGAACGGTGACCTACAAGGCGATGTCGGGGAGCACCCAGCTCGGGGAGTTCTACCCTGACCTGGTGGACGAGCGCTTCGTCTCGGCGCTGGCCATCTTCCATTCGCGCTACTCCACGAACACCGCGCCCACGTGGGAGCGGGCCCAGCCGTTCCGGATGCTCTGCCACAACGGCGAAATCAACACGATCCAGGGCAACGTCAACCTCATGCGGGCCCGTGAGCCGGACCTGGGCGCCGCATGGATCGATCCCAAGCTCGCCCGTCCGGTCATCGAGCCCGATCAATCCGACTCGGCCGTGCTCGACAACGCGCTCGAGCTGCTCGTTCGAGGTGGGCGGGACATCCGCCAGGCCGAGGCCATGCTCATTCCGGCCGTTTGGGAGGGCAGCCGGGGTATGGACTCGGCCGTCCGCGACTTCTATCGCTACCACTCCTGCCTCGTGGAGCCCTGGGACGGCCCCGCCGCGATCATCTTCACCGACGGGCGGCGGGTGGGAGCGGCGCTCGACCGTAACGGTCTCCGCCCGCTCCGCTACCTCGTCTGTGAAGACGGCTACGTCATCGCTTCCTCGGAGGTGGGCGCCGTACGCACCGACGATCGCGGCAGCGTCCGACGCGAGCGTCTGGGCCCCGGCCAGATCGTGTGCGTCGACCCTGATGAGGGCGGGCTGCAGGAGGACAGCGAGATCAAGCAGCTCCTCGCGGCTCGAGCCCCCTACGGGCAATGGCTACGGCAGCATGTGCGGAAGGCGGTTACCGGGCAGCCGGTGGAAGTGGTGAGTCCCGGCGCTGTGCCCCGCCGCCAGGCCGCCTACGGCTACACCAAGGAGGAACTGACGCTCATCCTCCGACCCATGGCGACGGATTCGAAGGAGCCCACCTCCTCGATGGGAGACGACACGCCGATGCCGCCCGTCGCCCAGTGGCACCGCCCCGTCTTCCACTACCTCAAGCAGCGCTTCGCTCAGGTCACGAACCCTCCGATCGATCACTTGCGCGAGCACGAGGTCATGAGCCTGCGGACGCTCCTCGGCCCGCGCCATCCGATCCTCAGTCAGCGACCCGAGGCCGCCCGCCTCATCGAGCTCGAGTCGTTCCTGCTCTACCCCGACGGGCTGCAGCGCCTGGTGCTCGACCCGGACATTCCCTGGCCGGTCGCAGCAGTTGACGCGACCTTCCCGGCCGCAGACGGGCCGCACGGGATGGAGCCGGCGCTGCGACGGCTCGGCGACGAGGTGGTCCATGCGGTGCAACAGGGAGCCGGCGTGGTCGTCGTCAGCGATGTCGGCTGCGACGAGCTGCGGGCGCGCATCCCGATCCTGCTGGCGGTCGGTGCCGTCCACCAGCGCCTGCTGCAGGAGGGGCTGCGCACCCGCACCAGCATCGTGGCGGAGACCAACGAGGCACGCGTCACCCACGACATGGCCTGCCTCCTCAGCTACGGGGCCGACGCGATCATCCCCAAGCTCGCCTTCGAGACATTCGCACACCTCGCCGACGAGGGCCGCATTCGCGGGGGCGACGAGTTCTCGGGCAGCGACGCGCAGGAGCGCTACCGAACCGCGCTCGAAGACGGTGTGCTGAAGATCATGTCGAAGATGGGTATCTCGACCGTGGACTCCTACCGGAGCGCGCAGATCTTCGAGGCGCTCGGGCTCGGGCCTGACGTCATCGACCTCTGCCTGACCGGGACGGTGAGCCAGCTCGGCGGGCTGACCTTCGCCGACCTCGCCGAGGACGTGCTGGCACAACACGCGACCGCATTCGCGCGGGCCGAGGGCAAGGATGGGGAGGTGCTGCCAAGTCCCGGTGTCGTGAAGTTCAGCCGGCGTGGCGAGGAGTACCACGACATCAACCCCGACGTCGTGGGGGCCCTCCACGACGCGCTCGGGCTGGGCAAGAAGCCTGCGCTGCCTCGCTTCGTCGCACCTCGGGTGCGCGACCAGAAAGTGGGCCAGCTCGAGACCGGCACCCCAGAAGAGCGGGCCGCTCATCTCCTGAACAAGGCGACCCGGGAGGGCCGCTACGAGCTGTACGAGCGCTTCTCGGAGCTCGTCGAGCAGCGACCGTACCTGGCGCCCCGGGACCTGCTCGCCTTCGCACGCGTCGCCCCGGTGCCGCTCGAGGAGGTCGAGCCGGTCCATGCCATCGTGCGCCGCTTCTCGACTGGAGCGATGTCGCACGGCGCCCTGTCAGCCGAGGCGCACGAGACTCTCGCCGTCGCGCTCAACATGATCGGCGGGGCCGCGAACTCCGGCGAGGGTGGGGAGGACCCCATCCGCTACCGCACCCGGGGCAGCTACCGGGACCGCAACTGCCGCATCAAGCAGATCGCCTCCGGCCGGTTCGGCGTCACCGCCGAGTACTGCGCCTTCGCGGACGAGTTGCAGATCAAGATGGCGCAGGGCTCCAAGCCCGGCGAGGGAGGCCAGATCCCCGGCCACAAGGTGAGCGAGGAGATCGCTCGCCTGCGCCATACCCAGCCCGGGGTCACGCTCATCAGCCCGCCGCCGCACCACGACATCTACTCCATAGAGGACCTGGCGCAGCTCATCTACGACCTCAAGCAGGTCAACCCGGACGCCGCGGTGTCGGTGAAGCTCGTCGCCGAGGCGGGAGTAGGCCAGATCGCCGCGGGCGTCGTCAAAGGGCTCGCCGATGTCGTGCAGATCTCCGGCCACGACGGCGGAACCGGCGCCTCGCCGCTGTCGTCGATCCTCCATGCCGGCCTGCCCTGGGAGCTCGGCCTGGCCGAGACCCAGCAGACACTGCGGCTCAACGGACTGCGCGGTCGCGTCCGCATCCGGGTCGATGGTGGCTTCAAGACCGGCCGTGACGTGCTCGTCGCTGCGCTGCTCGGCGCTGACGAGTACTCGTTCGGCACTGCGGTCCTGCTCGCCGAAGGCTGCATCCTCGTCCGCACCTGCCACCGCAACACCTGCCCTGTGGGAGTCGCGACGCAGCGGCGGGACCTGCGCGACAAGTTCGAGGGCTCCCCGGAGATGGTGGCCGCCTACCTGCTCTTCATCGCCGAGGAGATCCGACGGGGCCTCGCCGCCCTGGGCCTGCGGTCGCTTGAGGAAGCGATCGGACGCGTCGATCGCCTCCGCCCGCGAACGGTCGACGGTCGTGCCTCCCGTCTTGACCCGGCCCCGCTCGTCGCCGACCTCGGTGAGGAGCCGCGTCGGTTCACCGGGCATCTGCCCTTCCAGCGGCCACACAGCGAACTCGGCGACCAGGTCTTCGACGACGCGCTCGAAACGATCTTCCTCGGAGGTCTTGTCGAGTACGTGTACGACATCCGCAACTCCGAGCGCACGGTCGGAGCCAGAGCGGGCGGTGCCGTCGGGCTGGAGTTCGGTGACACGAATCCGCATGGTTACGCCCGGCTGCGCTTCCACGGCGAGGCCGGCCAGTCGTTCGGCGCTTTTCTCACCGACGGCGTGGAACTCGTCCTCACCGGCGAAGCGAACGACTACGTCGGCAAAGGCATGGGCGGGGGTCGGATCGTCATCCGACCCCCCGCGAACGACGTCGGGGACCCGGTGCTCGTCGGCAACACCGTTCTCTACGGGGCAACCGGCGGAGAGCTGTTCGTGGCCGGCCGCGCAGGAGAGCGCTTCGCCGTGCGGAACTCCGGCGCAACCGCAGTCGTCGAGGGCACCGGTGACCACGCGTGCGAGTACATGACCAACGGGGTAGTGGTCGTCCTCGGACCCACCGGCAGCAACCTCGGGGCAGGCATGAGCGGCGGTCAGGCGTTCGTCTACGACCCCACGTCAGAGGTGCTCGCGAGGGTCAACCGCCAGCTCGTCGAGGCCCGGCGCCCCGACGGCTACCACCTCGCGGCTCTGCGCGACCTCGTTGAGCGGCACGCGACCCTGACCGGATCGCGTCGGGCGACGGACCTCCTCGAAGGCTGGGAGGAGGCACGTGACAGCTTCTGGCTCGTCGCGCCGAAGACCGAGCTCGAGCGGGTGGCCGCCGCCGAAGG
>JALYGD010000098.1 GCA_030777265.1 Actinomycetota bacterium
GCGACAGCGTCCGGGAGCTCATGGAGGCGCGCGGACTCATCGACCTGCTCCTCCCACGAGGTGGGGCCGAGCTCATCCAGCGGGTGGTGCGCGGGGCCCAGGTACCGGTGGTCGAGACAGGGGTGGGTAACTGCCACGTTTACGTCGACACCGCCGCCGACCTCGGAAAGGCGGTGGACATCGTCGTAAACGCCAAGGCGCAGCGACCTTCGGTCTGCAACGCGGCCGAGACACTGCTCGTCCACGAAGCCGTGGCGGAGGAGTTCCTGCCAAAGGTCACCGCCGAGCTCCAAGCGGCCGGCGTTGAGCTCGTCGGCGACGAGCGAGCCCGGCAGATCGTCGAGATTGGCGAGGCCAGCGACGAAGACTTCGCCGCCGAGTTCCTCGACCTGAAGCTCGCGGTCGGCGTCGTCGCCGACCTTGACGCGGCGCTGTCCCACATCGCCCGCTACGGAACACTCCACACGGAAGCGGTCGTGACCGAGGACCGTGGCGCCGCCCGACGTTTCCAGCGCGAGGTGGACGCCGCGGTGGTCATGGTGAACGCCTCCACCCGCTTCACTGACGGGGAGCAGTTCGGCTATGGCGCGGAGATCGGCATCTCCACCCAGAAGACCCACGCCCGCGGCCCCATGGCCTTGCCCGAGCTGACGTCCGTGAAGTACCTCGTGGAGGGGGAGGGGCACATCCGCCGCTGAACCGCCCGCCCGGACCCCGGCCCTGCCCGGCTCGAGCAGGAGAAGCAGGGGTCCATGTGAGCGTCCCTCCGTAGGAGCGACGCGAGAGGCGCCGTCTTAGGCCTCCTAAGACGGCTCCGGAGTAGTACGGGTGGCGAGAGTCGGCCGATAGGCTGGCGCTATGGGGTCCAGAGGCGGTCCACGAAACCGATCGCGAATCGGACTGCTCGGCGGCACCTTCGACCCACCCCACCTCGGTCATCTCGTCGTTGCGGAGGTCGCCCGCGTGACGCTCGAGCTTTGTGAGGTGCAGTTCGTTGTGGCGGGGCAGCCGTGGATGCGAGAGGACTTCTCGAAGGGCGAGCACCGTCTGAGCATGGTGCAGCTGGCTGCGGAGGACAACCCAGCTTTTCGTGTCAACCGCTCGGAAGTCGACCGGGAAGGTTCGACCTACACCGCTGACACGCTCGAGGAGCTCACGGCCGAGATGCCGGCCGCGGCCCTCTACTTCCTCGTGGGTGCGGACGCCGCCGCCAAGATGGAGGACTGGCGCGACGTGGAGAAGGCGCTCGAACTCGCCACCTTCGTTGCTGTGGCCCGGCCCGGCTACGAGGTGGAGCGGAGGGGGAGAATTCGCGGCCGGCTCGAGTGGCTCGAGGTGCCCGCCATCGACATTTCCTCCACCGAGCTGCGTCGGCGCTTCGGAGCAGGGGAGGCGGTCCGCTATCAGCTCCCCCGGACGGTGGAGGACTACGTGCGGCAGCAGGGACTCTACGGGGCCACGCCGGAGCCGTGACGCCTCGCGACCGTCCAACCAGGAACCATGCGTGCGCCGCTGGCGCTGCTGTGGTTCCCTAGAGGCGAACGTCCTGGCGCCGAGCAGGCTAGGAGACCGTGCCAGCCGTCCCCGAGGCGATCTCAGCCGCCGTATCAGCGTGCCGGGCAGCAGACGACAAGCAGGCCTCAGATGTCGTTGTCCTCGACGTCGCTGATCTCCTCGTCCTTGTCGACCTGTTCGTCCTCGCCACGGCGCGAAATGATCGGCATCTGAAGGCCATCGCAGAGGCGATCGAACGTCGCTTGCGCGACGAGCACGGCCTGCGTCCCGTGCGGCGTGAGGGCACAGCCGAATCGGGTTGGTACCTGCTCGACTTCGGTGACGTGGTCTGTCATCTGTTCGACGAGGACCAGCGCAACTTCTTCGCGCTGGAGCGCTTGTGGGCGGACGTTCCCCATCTCGAGCCGCTCAGCGGCGGGCCCCTTCACGCCGGCGGCATCGTCGCCAGGTGAGCCGGCTTGTCCTCGTCCGTCACGGCGAGTCGGAGTGGAACGTTGAGCGCCGGATCCAGGGTCAGTCGGGGACGGGACTGACCGGACGGGGACGCGAACAGGCCCAGCGGACGGCCGAGCTCCTCGCCGCGGCTTACCCCGACGCGCTGCTTGTGAGCTCCGACCTGCAACGCTGTCTGGAAAGCGTCGCGTCGTTTGAGGAGCTCCTGGGACGGGAGGCCAAAACGGAGCCGGGACTGCGTGAGAGGCACTTCGGGGAGTGGACTGGCCGCCTCAACGTCGACGTTGCCGAAGAGGACCCCGAACGCTGGAAGCGTTGGCGTGCGGGGGAGGACGTCTTTGAGGAGGTGGGGGGCGAAAACTCAGCTACGCTCGCCAGGAGGGCGGTCGCCACCATCCGTCGGCTGCTCGAAGAAGCGGCCGGCCGGCCGGTGGTCTGCATGACCCATGGAGGGCCGGTCTGGCATGGCGTACACGCTTTGCTGCGACTCCACGACCGTGTTCTCGGTGGTGTTGCGAACGCTTCGGTCACGGAGATCAACGTTGAGTCGGTGGCGCCCCGCCTCATCTCGTGGAACCAGGTCGTCCACCTGCCGCTCGAGCTGCGCATGGTCAAGCGGGCGGCTGGCGGTCCGCCCACGGGCGAGGTGAGTTCCCCGCCAACCAAAGGCTGAGCCGCGTCCTCACGAGGCACCCCTTGTGGCTCGTGAGGCTCGGTGTCGTGCGAGCGGACAGTAGGCGTTAGAGGTCTCGCGAGCGATCGACTGGAGGGGTCAAGATCGGAAGGCCAGCCCCGGTTGGCCATAGCTGATGGATGACGCCGTTCAACTCGGCGCCGAGCAGGACCGCGAAGGCGGTGACGTAGAGCCAGAGCAGCACAACGAGCGGGGCGGCCAATGGGCCATACGGCGACTGGCCCAGCAATGAGTGCTCGACGTAGAGGCGCAGCGCGTAGCTGCCCAGCAGCCACACGCCGAGCGCGAGGAACGCGCCAGGCAGGTCACGCTGCCAGGGAGTCCGCTGGGGCA
>JALYGD010000099.1 GCA_030777265.1 Actinomycetota bacterium
GCGCCGCTCTTCTTTCTGCGCTTGGGCGTGATGGCGGACGTGTTGGCGGGCGGTGTAAAACGCGACCGACAAGGCGCCCAAAGGGCCGGTGATGACAGCAATCGCCGCGATCCAATCAGAGGGTTCCTACATTGCAAATCCCGACCTGAGCTATTAGCGAGTATCGTCGTGGTGGGCAATCTCGCTTGCGACCACTCTAGACCCGCTCACCGAGGTCGGCGCCCCCGCGTTGCGCGCCCACGCGATCGGGCTCGCGGCGCGTTCCGGGCCGTCATCAGGCCGCCCGCCCATGAACCCTGGCTGCCTAGTTGACTGCCCAGCCCCGGGGCGAGCACGAGCCGGACCGGACGGCAGGGTACACGCAGCGGCCTGCGTACCTGCGAAGACGTACCGATCCGCACCACCCCCAATGCGCCGAAGGAGTCAGGAAACCGTTGCCCACGCCGAGCGCAGCGGCCGTTGACAGCCGCCGCCAATCCGAGCTGACAGCAACGGTGACAGCAAAGCCGGCGGATCGTCCCACACCTCTCCGGACGGCATCGCCACCAAGCGCCTGCTCAGCCGGCTCCGACGGACGTTCGCAGACCGGGGCGGACGGGCCGAGGCGAGTTCCTAAACCGTGTGCCGCAGGTCGCATTCGGTGGAGCCGGGCGTGTGATGCGGGGCGGCGCTCAGACGCCAGTCGAGCCAGGCACCGTGTGGGTCTGCCATTGCCAGCAGGTTGTCGCGGCGACCGGGGTGGGAGAAGGTCGACAGCGTCAGCATGAAGGCCGTTTCGTCGGTATCGGCTGGGACCAGATGGTCAAGCACTGGGACCACACGGGGGGCGTCGTTGCTGATCCACACCAGCGGGCGGTGCTCGGCGATGTCGTCCAGGACGTCGATGAAGCGGAGTCGATCTGCGGGGTCGAGGTAGCCAAGCACCGCTGAGTGGAACACGCACAGGCAGGCGTCGTCGGGGGCGGAGGACGCCAGCGACGGCAGGGTGTCGACCAGGTCGCCTTCGATGATGCGGGGCGGGTCTGTGCGCGCGAGGTTGACTGCGGCCCGCAGCCGTGCGAGCCGGTCAGGCTGGTCGGGCCACACGCACGCCTGCAGCCAGCGCACCTGATCGTCGTCTGTCACGTCCACGGGCACCTGGTCGACCCCGGCCCGCCAGGCCACCTCCACTGCGGGCGGCAGCGTGGGCCGGCGCCCGGGTAGCACGCAGCGGATCACCACCGGCGAGGAGGTGTGCCCCCGGATGACCCCGTCGCGGTAGTCGTAGCCGTAGCGGTCGGGCTGCAGGCACAGCCCCCCAGCCGCGCCCACTTCGATCAGCGCCAGGGGCTGTCGCGCCAGCCCGAACGCCGGCAGCAGCGTGGCGCAGCGGCCCGGCTCGTTGGTCTGGGTCCGCCGATGGGCGATGACGTCGAAGACATCATCGGCGTGGTCGAGCACGAAGCGCTTGAAGGGTGCGAAGCTCCGCGGGGTCTGACCGATGCCGGCCACGTAGGACTACGACCCCGCCTACGTCGCGCAGCGGTTCCGCTTTACCGACCCCGACGGACGTCGTTGGAGCGAGCAGAACCTGAGCAGCCCCAACCCCAGGCCCAATCTCACCTACTCATTCACAGCAAAGAACGGCGTAACCTACGATCCACCCCCCAACGGCTGGAAGTACACGAAAGAGCGCATGACTCAGCTCGACGCAGAGGGGAGGCTGCACTACCCAAGGAAGGAAGGTGGACGGCTGCGGCTGAAGAACTACTACGACGAGCTGCCCGGTGTCCCGGTGCAGGACGTGTGGACGGACATAGGGCCGATCGGCGGAACCAACCCAGAGCGTCTCGGCTACCCCACCCAGAAGCCAGAGTCCCTCTTGGAGCGGATAGTTACGACTTCAAGCAATGAAGGTGACGTCGTACTCGACCCTTTCTGCGGCTGCGGCACGACCATCGCGGTCGCCCAGAGATTGCGTCGCCAGTGGATCGGCATTGACATCACCTACCTCGCCATCGACCTCATCGACAAGCGTCTACGGGATACCTACGGCGACGGCGTGCGCGCCACCTACGAGATCCGTGGCATCCCCCGCGACGCAGGCGGTGCCAGGGCGCTGTTCAATGCCAACCCGTTCGACTTCGAACGGTGGGCGGTCAGCCTCGTCGGCGGTCAGCCGCACCAGCGCTCCGAGCAGGCAGGCGACAAAGGGGGTAGACGGCTGGGTCCGCTTCCCGGTCACGGACCGGGAGATTGGTCGGGCCGTGGTCAGCGTGAAGGGTGGTCGCAAGCTGACCCCGGAGATGGTCAGAGAACTGCACGGCACCGCGAGGTCGCAGCGGGCCGACATGGGCGTGCTCATCACCCTTGAGGAGCCGACGGAGGGACTGTCGACTCGACAAGCACCCTCAGCCCCACGTGGATGGGCTGACCCACCTGCACGTGGGACCCTCGAAGGACGAGGAACGGGTGTACCCCGAGCGGGGGTACGACTTCGACGAGGCCATAGAGCGGGTTCGTTCTTTCGCCCCGGAGTCATCCTGAAGGCCGACGTCGTGAGGCGCATGCTCACCCACGACGAAGCCGCTCGCGCTCCTTTGCGGCCTAGGGACAACCTCAGCTCAAACTGACCCACTACCCGCCGCTGACATGGGTTGACACACCCCTTTCGCGGCGGATGCACAAGCGTTCCCTTGCGACGTGAAGCCGTCGCACCTGGTTCAGGGTGGACCATGCGGCGTGCACCCCCGGCGTGACCCGACCAGGCCCGGCACCAGCACGATAGTAGGCGTCCCGCCGAGTGGTGGATGTAGGGGGAGGTTCCGCCGGTAGGGCGGGCCACCGTGTGACTCTCAGTGAGTTCCTAGCAAGAGCTCGAGAGGAGATGCCACACGATGGCCCACCACGATGATGCCGCACTCGCTGACGTCCTGGCACGCCTGGGCGACGACGGCGCGAGGGACCTGTTCCGCCGGCTGCTCGAGCAGGCTTTGCAGCAGCTGATCGACACAGAGTTGACCGCGGCGATCGGCGCCCGACCGCATGAGCGCACCGACGCCCGGTCGAACTGGCGCAACGGCGCCCGAGCAAGAACGTTGTCCACTCCCGCCGGCGACGTCGAGCTGCGCATCCCCAAGGTGCGCGTGGGCTCGTTCTTCCCGTCGCTGCTGGAACCCCGCCGGCGGGTCGACAAGGCCCTGTGGGCGGTGATCATGACCGCCTACATCACCGGCACCTCCACGCGCAAGGTCGACGATCTGGTGCGCGCGTTGGGCTGCGACGCTGGCGTGTCGAAGTCCACGGTGAGCCGGATCTGTGTCGAGATCGACGAGCAGGTCGCGGTCTTCCGCGACCGGGCCCTAGATCACACCGGCTTCCCGTACGTCTACCTCGACGCCACCTACGTCAAGGCGCGGGTGAATCATCGCATCGTGTCCCGCGCGGTGGTCGTGGCCACCGGCGTCACGGCCGACGGCAACCGCGAGGTCCTCGGGGCCGACGTCGGCGACAGCGAGGACGAGGTGTTCTGGACGGCGTTCCTGCGCCGCCTGCGCGACCGCGGCCTGTCCGGCGTCAAGCTGGTCATCTCCGACGCCCACGCCGGCCTGAAGGCCGCCATCGCCCGCGTGCTGGCCGGCGCCGGCTGGCAACGCTGCAAGGTCCACCTGATGCGCAACCTGCTCGCCGGCGTCCCCAAGGAGCACACCGACATGGTCGCCGCGACCGTGCGCACGATCTACGCCCAACCCGACCCTGAAACGACGCGGGCGCATCTGCGCACGGTCGCCGACACGTTGCAACCCCGCTTCCCCAAGGTCGCCGAGCTGCTGTTGGCCGCCGAGGCCGACCTCACCGCCTACGCCGACTTCCCCCGCGCCCACCACCGCAAGATCGCCTCGACCAACCCGCTCGAGCGCGTCCACAAGGAGATCAAGCGCCGCTCCAACGTCGTCGGCATCTTTCCCGACGACGCCTCGGTCATCAGGCTCGTTGGCGCGGTGCTGCTCGAAGTCCACGACGACTGGCAGACCACCGGCCGCCGTTACCTGTCCGAGGACTCCATGAATCTCATCGACCAGCCCGAACGAAAGGAGATCAACCACCCACCCGCGCTCCCGGCCGCCTAGGATCACGGGAGCAGCTGAGAGTCACCCTCTCACTTCCACCACTTCGCGGGACGCGGCCACCCTGCGCTACGCCGCCGGGCTACTCGGCGAGGAAGAGATCATCCGCGAAGCGACAACAACTGCCGACGGCTCGACATCGACGACCGAAAGCCCCCACCATCGCCCGCTCGCCCCACCCGACGCCCTCCGCCGCATACCGACCGGCCACGGCGTCGTCGTGTACGGCCAACTGCCGCCGGCGTTGCTCAAGCTGCGGCCCTGGTACCGCGAGCGTTCATTGCAAGCCATCGGCGTGCCCTGAAGGGCACCTCCATTCATGCGCGGCCCAGCATCGATCGCTAGACCAGCGGTCGCCGGTCCCCCCGAGCACAGGGGAGTGGCCCAGGAGTGGCCCAGGTTGTGTAGTAGCCTCCATGCGCGGCGGCTGGACCGCTCGGTGTTGCAGGGAGTCTGCCCTGATGGCCCCACGCTGGGCGACCTCGTAGCCAGACCCGTATGTATCGCTGTCGGGTGGCGTTCGGGGCTGCGACGGCTGGCCGCACCATAGAAGTGTCGTCTGGCTTCGGCAGGCGCGGGATTGGAGCGTGGTATCCGTGGAGCACTTCGTCAATGACGAGGTCGGCTATGACGCATGGATTAGCCGGCATCCAAACGGCATCGTGCTGAGTGAGAAGCGACGGGGCGTTTTCATGGTTCATATGGCCCACTGCGACCACATCGCCTGGTTCGAGCCACGAGTAGGTACGGCCGGCCAGTGGCGGTATACGAAGGGACCGGGCAAGCGGTGCTTCGAGAAGCGAGATGCAGCGTTGGCATGGATAACTGACCATGCAGTGCAGACCACGGATTGTCGAGACTGTGGTCCCGGCTTCGCACCTCGGAAGGGTCCTCCCGTACCGTCGTCGCCGTAGTCGAAGTCTGCACCCGTGGAAGCCGGTCCGTCTGCTCGGAAAGGAGTCCACGGGGGAGGTTCTTAAACGATCATGAGTAAGCCAATGAACGCCGTTCACAACAGAGTGATCGGGGCCTTGTCACATACTTAGATCTGGTTCGATCATCTACTTGCGCTCGCCATGCTCCAAGCCAAGGAGACCTCCTGGGACAGTGGGCTATTTGTCTTCCTTCATCCCGTCGGCAACCAACGCTGCTACCGCGTCGTAAACGAATACGAGCAGACGCTTGCAAAACGGGAAACGTTCCAGCGACTCACCCTCGAGGAGTTCGTCGCCGCGTTACGCCTCCAAACGCCCGCACCGTGGGTACGCGACTTACACATCCGATACCTCGACTATGACCGAGCCTGCCCTTAACGCCCCTCGTCCGGGTGCTGCGAGAATCCTCGGTCAGTGGGCCAAGCTCGTGTTCGGATTTGAGCGGGGAGGAGGAAACGCAAGGAGGTTCATCGGACATGGCCGCCACAGACTCACGTTGAATAACTGACGTCGGCGCCGACGCGCAGCAACTCATCGAGGGGGTCGACCAGCCGCGGTAAGGCCGCTGCTGGAAGTAGGTCGAGCAGTCGGCGACGAATGGTCGCGACCTGCGCTTCGGTGAGGCGATCCAAATTGCGGGCGCCCACGGACTCCAACGTGGCGAGCCGGCGCTGCGCGCCCCTGAGCAGTTCGCCGTGCCATAAGAACTCCCTAGCTGAGGGATTGATGCTCAGAGTGGCGACCTCTGCCCCGGTTGGATCGCCGAAGGCGACAACCGGTGTGCTTCCCGGTACGACCGGAGCTCGCTCCGGAGGCAGGCGGCGCACGATAGCCAGGAGTTACCCCGGCAGGAGGGAGCCCCGCGAACACATCGCCTCCCCTCATACCTGGTGTCTGACCACTTTCCCCCTCGCCGCCCTTGTCTGTGTCACCGGGCACTCGCATCGAGGGCTCGTTCCAGCCGGTCATGCGAACGCCGCCAGGTGCACGGGCGGTCGGTCGGCGCTCCAGCCCAGTCCGCTGCCGGTCAGGTGATCGCCCTCCACGGTGACCTCTTGGCCCAGGCCGACGGCGTCGCCCCAGGACCAGTTGGCCTTCGCCAGCTGGCGGACGAACCGCCGTGCCTCCGCCGCCGGGGTGGCGACGGGCTCAGCGCTCAGTGCTTCCACCGCAAAGCCGGCAAGCAGGCTGTCGAAGTAGTCGGCGAACGTCGCCGCCCGGTCGAACAGCTCGAGTCCGCGCACCGTCCCGCCAATGCCGACGACCACGCCGCGCTGGCCGGGCAGCGGCTGCAAACCTTGCGTGATCGAGTCGACATCCGCTTTGCGGTGGTCGACCACGTCGGCATAGGAGCTGGTGGCCGACGGGGCCGCCAGCCGCTGCTCATAGTCGGACACCGACGCCCACACCGCCGCCTGATCAGCGAGGCGTTGGCCGTGCGCCTTGGCCCGGTTCACCGAGGCGGTCTTGTGACGGCGCAACGTCGGCGGGCTGTGGGTGCCGCCACGGCGCGACCGCCGGCGGTTGTGCCACCGTCCCGCCTCGAGGCAAGCGACCGGCACCGACAGCGACTGCACGGGCGGCAGCAGCACCGACAGGTTCAGCACGCGGGTCTGCAGACCCCCCGCGAGCACCTCCCCCTCGACCAGCAGCACCGGTGACGCACCGCTGTTGTGGGCCAGCAACTGCGGGACGGTGGCCTGCTGCATCTCGCCGATGGTCAAGACCTTGGCGGCCTCGGCGGCAGAGCCGCTGATGTACTCGCCGTCGACTTCCGGGTGCTCAGTCCATAGCGGAAAGAGCGTGAGTGCGCCCCGGTTGATCGGGGCACCGACATGGATACGTGTGAGCGTCATTGCTTCCCCCTGCCGTTCGTGAACTCACTGTGCCACGCCCCTGTGACATAACGCCTCCGCGCCACGTCGAGGCCGGGGTCCATCACCGTCCAGCGCTCCGTCGACCCCAAGCCAGCATGGCGAAGTCGATAGCATCCGGGGCGCCGCGACCGCGATCCATCGGGCGGTCCATCGGAATGAAGGGTTCAGCGGTTGTGGAGCTCACCGGCGTTCTCGCATGCGATGGCCGCATGTTCGGCGAGACGCCGTAGGTTGCTGTTGGACAGGTCGGCAGGCGCCCTGCCTCGCCCCTGCGATATCTCGACACTGAAGGCAACACTGAGCCGGCCTGTTCCACCGCCGGCTAGATGGTCAATCAGCAGCCCGTTGACGCGCAGACTGGTCTGCTGGGTAGGCCCAGGGTTGCGGTAGTTGCCCATCCTGCGGCGAAGGTCGGCGGCCTCGCCCACATACACGTGCTGAGGTGGCGGACCTTGGAAGACCAGCCGGTAGACGCCCGGCTCGCGGGGTAGTTCGGGGAACCGCAGCTGCCGGTCCACACTGAGGACCACCTCGCCCGCTTCCTCCCAGCGGAAGCGCACGGCGAATACCACCTGGGCTCCCTTCTGGCCGTCCGCGACCGAACCTTCCGGCGCGGGAACTGAGGGAGCCCGTGACCGAGGCGGATCAGCCTGCGTTCCAGCACGCGGTCCACCAGTCCAAGGTGAGCGGGCAGGCCAGTCCCCAGACATGAAATCGTCACGTACTCGCGCCCGTGCAGGTCGTGTCCGGTCGATCTCTACGATGGCGGCTTCCTCGAGCAAGGCCGCGACCCAACCGGCGGTCCCCCGATTTATGTGCGCTTTGAGGTACCTGTCGAGGGTTCCGGCTCGGGCGCCGGTGTCGTAGGCGCCGCCGATGGCGACCCATCCCCGTCCTGCGAGATACCCGGGGATACCTTCAAGGCACTCCCAGGAAATCCGCGTGGGCGTCTTCTTGGCGCCCAGGAGGAGTTCGACGCCGCGCCCGTCGAGCTTCGACACAACGAACGGCTGGCCGCGCACCGGCGTGCGTAACCGCTGGCCCGGGGCTACGGCACCCTCAACTGCTCGCCTGACGGGATCCACTAGAAAGACCTGTCGGGGGCGACGCTTCTCGTCTCCGCATGATGACAGATTCGCGGAGGCAGGAGGCCGAACCGCCCTACCGGAGGGTCGACGAAGCGCCCTCCTTCGGCCTGCTGAGTCTGTCATGCTCGGGCGATGAAGCGGTGCGGGCCCTCGGAGGCGTCATGAGCGTCGAACTCAACCACACCATCGTCGCGGCGCGTGACCGGCAGACGTCGGCGGACTTCCTCGCGCAGGTGCTCGGGATCGCGGCCCCGACGCCGTTCGGCCCGTTTATGGTGGTTGAGGTGGCCAACGGCGTCAGCCTCGACTTCGCGGATGCCGAGGGCGAGGTCTCCCCGCAGCACTACGCGTTCCTGGTCGGTGAGTCGGACTTCGAGGAGATATTCGGCCGCATCCAGGCTCGGGGCCTGCCGTACTGGGCCGACCCGGCGCGTCGCCGCCCTGGCGAGATCAACCACAACGACGGCGGGCGCGGCGTTTACTTCCCCGACCCGGACGGCCACTTCCTTGAAATCATCACACGCCCTTACGGCAGCGGGTAATCGGGCTTGCACGTCCGGAGGCGGTCGACCACCAGCGGCTGCCGGGGCGGAGCGTCCTGGACGCACGCCCCCGGAGCCCACAGGGTTCAGCCGATACTGCGAGATCCTCACGGGGCCGGAGATACTCCGGCGGGCCCAGCCCGATGAGGTGTGACCCGAGCCGATACCGACCTCGCAAGAGTGTCTTGTTCTGGATCTGTCCCCTCGTCGGGCTGGCGCTGTGAAGCATGCGACGAGGCCGCGTCAGCGTGACCTAATAGGAGCGTGACTGCGAGTCCCGTCGCAGTACTGTCCGCCGAGCGCGACCTCGTCGTACCTAACCCGTCAGCAACGACAGGAGCAGGTATGACCACGGTGCCACACGACGAAGTCCGCGTCACGGTCGGGGTGGATACCCACGAGGACGTCCACGTCGCGGTCGCGCTCGACCAGCTCGGCCGCCGGCTCGGAGAGCTGTCGATCGCGACGCACACCGGTGGGTTTGCCCGGCTGATCGACTGGGCGTCGGAGTTCGGCGTGATGGACAAGCTCGGCGTCGAGG
>JALYGD010000100.1 GCA_030777265.1 Actinomycetota bacterium
GGCCGGGCCCTTCAGCACGACGAACTCCACACCGTTTTGGACGAGGGCGGTCCCGACCATGACGAGGGCCCGCTCGAGTTCGAGCGCGAGAGACATCGACTGCCGGTGGCGCTCGAGCAGGTCCTCGACTTGCTCGTCGCTGAGGAGAAACTCGCCGCTCTCGACCCCGGCCAACGCGATCCCCGTGAGCCGCTGCGAGCTCAGTCTTGACAGTACGTCCGGCCAGATGTGGGGAGGGACCGAGACCGGCTCGTGGCTGCGCCTGCCGGGCAGCCCGATGGCAGCCACCCGAACGGCGAGCCGGTCGTCAGCTGCCGGCTCAGCCAACGTCGGCCGCCACCTCCTCCACGAAGCCGCGACGACACAGCTCTTGCAGGAGGGCGCCGACGTCGGCGGCTACAAGCTCGCGGGGGGCTCCGTACGCCTCTCCGAGCATGCCGCTGAGCTGGGTGAGGGTTGGCTGGTCCGCGAGCAGCCGCCAGACGTGGCCGGCCGTGCCCGCCAGAACCTCGACGCCCTCCCCTGAGGGGAGGCCGACAAGGACCTCGCGGCCGACGTAGCGCCACAGCACGGTGCGCGAGTGCCGGAACTTGCGATCGCCCTCGTCCATCTCGGCCTTCTGCACTCATCCGGCCGCGGTCTTCAGTCGCCGCCCTGGGACAGCGTACGCTCTACGTAATCGACTCGCTGCGATTCGTAGCAGAGAATTTCCCTCCCTGCTCTAGGCCAGCCGGGGGGGCGCGCTTCACGGCCTTCACGCGAGGAGGGCTTCGTGGGGCCGCGAGGAAAGGAAGGGTCGCATGCCCCTGTGCGCGCGAGTCCCTGCCCGTAGCCTGCTTTGCTCGGTCTGCTAGAGGCGAAACCGAGCAGGGGTACCGTGGGCAGCGAGCAGGGAGAGATCCGCGTCCTGGTTGCCGATGCCCACTCGCTGTTCCGCGAGGCCATGCGGGCGGTGCTCGACAACGAGGCCGACGTCCGGGTGGTGGCCGAGGCCGAAGACGGGATCGAGGTCATCAGCCTGGCCGAGCGGCACCGACCAGACGTGGCCCTCCTCGCTGTGGACCTGCCGAATACCGACGGGATCCATGCGACCGAGGCGATCCGAGAGCGGGTCCCGGCCTGCCGTGTCCTCGTCCTCACCGACGAAGAAGACCTTGGCAAGCTGCTCGAAGTGCTCGAGGCCGGCGCGAGCGGCTACCTGACAAAGCGTTGTCCTTTGGCCCAGTTCATCGCCTCGGCCCGTGCCATCCACCGCGGCGAGATGATCGTCCCGCCGAGGATGCTCGGCGGGCTGCTGGCCCGGCTGATCGCTGGCCAGCGCGAGCGGGACAAGGCGGTCCGCCAGCTGTCCCGACTCACGCCACGCGAGCGGGAGGTTCTGGCCCTGCTCGCACGGGGCGCGGACAACGAGGCGATCGCGGAGTCGCTGGTGATCAGCCCGGAGACCGCCCGCACCCACGTGAGCAACCTCCTGGGCAAGCTCGAGGTCCATTCCCGCTTGCAGGCCGCCGCATTCGTGACTGAAAATGGCCTGCTCGAGGAGCTCAGCGAGTCACGCATGCAGCCGACGGGAAGCTGACCGGAGGAGCGGAAGGGTGAAGCTGGACACTCGTCGGCCGGCGCGCAAGCCGCGCGTCTGGCTGCACCAGGCCCAGGGAGAGAACACGCTCTATGACCCTGACACCGGCGCGGTTCTGCTGCTGAACGACACGGCGCTCGCCCTCTGGGACCTCTGCGACGGCGAGAACCTTCCTCGGGAGATGATCGACGCCATCTGTACGCTCTGCGGCCTGCACGAGGACGTCGTGACCGAGGACGTGGAGCGCGTGCTCAGGGAGTTCGATCAGCTTGGCCTGCTCGAATGGCGGGGCGCATAGCGGAGGCCTCGAACGGGCTCGCGGCCCTGCGCGGGCCGCATCCTGGCCTCGGAATATCACCTACATGCCGCCGCGTTCCGCGTCCACCGGGTTCTACGAGCCCTCGGACGAGCGCCACCTGGAAGACCGGGCAGCCCGCACGGCGGCGCTCATCCTCGAATCGTGTCGTGATGCTCGCGGAGGTAGGCATCGAAGCCCGGAGCGGAGAAGGCGACGAGGCCGCGGCCTGAACTGTAAAGCAGTCCCTTGTCGAGGAGGCGCCGACGGGTCGTGCCGACGCTCTCCAACTTCCGCCCGAGGGCCGCAGCGACCTCACTCGAGCGGTGCTCGCCGGGCCCCAGCCCAGCGAGCGCGAGCAGGTAGGCGCGTTCGGTCTCCGCGGTGATGCGCTCGAGACGCGCGAGGTAGAAGGACCGCTCCAGCTCGCGTCGCGCGAGCGGTGCTGCCAACTCGACATCCTCGATGGAGACGGGATGGTGAGAGGCCGTCGTCCAGACCGTGGACGCGTAGAGCTGCACAAAGTACGGGTACCCGTCCGACAGCTCGACGAGCCGCTCGACAGCCTCGGCCTCGTACTCAACGCCGATCTCCCCCGCGGGATCGACGATCGCGCGGGTCGCCGCTTCAGGCGACAGGCGCTCGATCGGATGCACCCGGAACATGCGCTCCGCATACGACGAGACCTTGGCGGCGTAGCCGGTAGCGCCGGGCAGCCCGGCGCCGATCAAACCGATCGGGATGCCGTCGCCGACGCAGCGATGCATACCGGTCAGCAGCGCCTTGAGTTGCTGCTCGCCGACGTCCTGCAGCTCGTCCAAAGTGAGGAGCAGAGGCCTGCCCGCGTCGTAGGCGGCCTCGCCCACGGCACGAATGAGGTCGACGGTGTCGAAGATCACGTCCCGGCTGTCGCCGTAGCCGGTCGCGGGCTTGGCGTCGATCTCGAGGGTGATGTGCCCTGCGGACACCGCGAACGATGCGAGTACGGACAGGGCGTGGCGGGCGCGGGTCGTCAC
>JALYGD010000101.1 GCA_030777265.1 Actinomycetota bacterium
GGGCGATGGGCAGGCGCCGGCCAGCGCGGCGAGCGAGGCGTCGGTGGGGAACCGGCCGCGGGCGCCACCGATCTGGACCAGCAGTTTGGCGGCTCGGACGGTCTGGCAGCGGGGCAGCGACCGGAAGATGTGGGCGTCGGGGTGGAGGGCGAGCTGTTCGGCGATGTCGGCCTTCTCGGCGATTGGGAAGCGGGTCAGAAAGCTCAGGCTGATGGGCGAATCGAGGTCGAAGAACAGGCCCACCGCGCCAGGGAACACGATGCGCAGGTGAGCGCGCAGCTGGTTGCACAGCTCGTTGCTGTCGGTGGCCCACTCGATCCCGCCGGTCGGCGCGACTGGGATGGTCATGTCATCCTGCACGAGTGTCTCCTCGTGCTGCAACAGGGGGGATGCACCCGGTGGTGCCGGGACGTGCACGTCGGTCGCTCACTGATCGGCGCTCTGCGGCGCTCAGCCCTGTGGCCGCTTGGCACATCCTGGGCCACCGGACCTCGCACAACTCACGTTGGCCCTCGAAGGGCAAGCGTCGCGGGCGATGGTCCGGCGGGCAGCAGGGGCGCATCAGCAGTCAAGCCGCTGACACCCCAGAGGTTGCCCGGTGAGCGGCGCTCGGCAGGAGCGGTGCGAGAGGAGGCGTCTTGGGCCTCCTAAGACGGCGACGGGACTGGTTGTGAGCGGCGCTCTGCAGGAGCGACGCGAGAGGAGCCGTCTTGGGCCTCCTAAGACGGCGACGGTGGTGGTCCTGTGAGCGGCGTTGAGAGCTTCGACCTGTCCCTACCCCGGCGGGTGCACCTCGTCGGAGTCGGCGGGGCAGGCATGAGCGCCATCGCTCGCATGCTCATTCAGCGGGGCCACAGCATCTCCGGTTCGGACCGCCAGGAGGGCCGCGCGCTCGAGGGTCTGCGAGCGATGGGCGCCACCATCCAGGTCGGTCATGATCCGAAGGCCATCGGCGGCGCGGAGGCCGTCGTCATTTCTTCGGCGATCCGCGCCACCAACCCCGAAGTCGTCGCGGCGCGACGCGCCGGCGTGCCGGTGCTGCACCGCTCGGAGATGCTCGCCGTCCTCATGGTCGGCTACCGGGCGATCCTGGTGTCCGGAACCCACGGGAAGACGACGACGACATCGATGACGGTCGTTGCGCTGCAGGCGACAGGAGCGGATCCGAGCTTCGCGATCGGGGGCACGCTCAATGAGGTCGGAGCGAACGCGCACGCCGGCACCGGGGCGTTGTTCGTCGCCGAGGCGGATGAGTCCGACCGTTCGTTTCTCGTGTACCAACCCGACGTCGCGGTCGTCACAAACATCGAACTCGATCACCCCGACGTCTTCGCGGGCCTCGAGGAGACTGATGCCGCGTTCCGCGCCTTCCTCGAGCGGCGCAGCGCGAACGCACCCGCCGTGCTCTGCGCCGACGATCCAGGCAGCCAGCGGCTCGCCGACATCCCGGGCGAGGTCGTGACCTACGGCCAGGACCCTCGTGCCACTTTCCGTCTCGTGCCGGTCGCAGCACAACGCGCGCGCCTACGTCACAACGGCACTGACCTCGTGGCCTTCTCGCTCGGCGTTCCCGGGCGCCACAACCTGCTCAACGCGGCGGCCGCCCTGACCGTCTGCCACCTCATGGGAGTGGACGTCGATGCGGCGGCGACGGGGCTCGCCTCCTTTGCTGGGGTGCAACGACGCTTCCAACGGCTGGGGACGGTCGCTGACGTGGAGGTGGTCGATGACTACGCACACCACCCGACCGAACTCCGGGCCACGCTCGCCGCAGCGCGCAGCATCTCCCGTGGGCGGGTCGTGCTCGTGGTCCAGCCCCACCGCTTCTCGCGTACGATCGTGCTGGGTGCGGAACTCGGCCGAGCGGCGGCGGGTGCAGACCTCGTCGTGGTGACCGACGTCTACGGTGCCGACGAACAGCCGATACCCGGAGTCTCCGGCGAGCTCGTGGCGGCGGCGGCGCGCGAGGCAGGCGCCAAGGTTGTTTGGGAGCCCCACCTCGTCGACGTACCTCGCACGCTCGCCGCGCTCGTCGAACCGGGTGACATCGTGTTGGTTACCGGGGCGGGAGACGTCAGCCAGGTGGGCCCGGCACTGCTCAACCTGCTGCGGGGTGGCAATGGCCGTTGATTCCTCGGGCGTGCGCTTCGACCCGGTCGTCCGCGACCTGGCCACCGCCTGCGTCGGTCGGGTCGAGGCGGAGGCGAACCTCGGGGAGCTGACGACGTTGAAGGTGGGCGGCCGCGCTCGGGCGCTGCTGGTCGCGGAATGCGATGAGGACGTGGGTGCGGCAGGCGAGATCTGTACGGCGCACGGGGTGGCTTGTCTCGTCATTGGCCGGGGCTCGAATCTGCTGGTCGGGGACGGCGGTTGGGGCGGAGTTGCGATCACCCTCGGCCGGGGTTATCGCGGTTACAGAGTGGTCGGCACGCAAGTCGTGGTCGGGGCAGCCGAGCCGATGCCGCTGCTCGCTGCCCGCCTGGCGGACGAGGGGCTAGCGGGGTTCGCCTGGGCGGCAGCTGTTCCGGGCAGCGTCGGAGGAGCGGTGAAGATGAACGCCGGCGCACACGGGCGAGAACTGTCGGACCACCTGGTGAGCGCCGAGGTGGTGCGTCTGGGCGACGGCCGACGTGAGACGCTGCTCGCCTCCGAGCTCGGACTCGGTTACCGACAGTCGAACCTCCCGCAAGGCGTCGTCGTGGTAGCCGCGACGCTCGGGCTCGAGCGGGGCGATCCAGCCGTCGAGCGGGAGGGCATCGCCGAGGTGAAAGCCTGGCGTCGGGCGCACCAACCGATCAACCGTCCCAGCTGCGGCTCCGTGTTCACGAACCCGCCGGGCGACTCCGCCGGTCGACTCGTCGAGGCTGCCGGCGGCAAGGGAGTGCGGGTGGGAGGAGCAGTGGTCTCCGAGCTCCATGCGAATTTCATCGTCACCGAGCCCGGGGCCACTGCCGCCGATGTCCGAGCACTCGTCCTGCTGCTGCAGCAGCTCGTCGTTGAGCGGCACGGGCAATGGCTGCGCCCGGAGGTTGTCATGGTTGGCCAGTTCGAGAACGACGCCCCGCCCTAGGAGGCGGCAGATCCGGCTCGCCGTCGCGCTGTTTCAGCGACGACCCCCCGGATCGTCACCGCTTCGCGGAGGGTGACGAGGAGGCGCTGGTGGACTCCCGGATCGCGCAGCGACGAATGGAGGCGAAACGTGTGCGTGCACGCCTTCGCCTTCGTCGCGTCGTGGGCGCTGCGGCGATCCTCGCGCTCCTGGGGCTGGGTTATTGGCTGGAGCAGAGTCCACTTCTCGGGCTGAGCGAAGTCGAGGTCGTCGGGACGCGCAGACTCTCACCAGACGCGGTGCGAGAAGCGGCGGCCTTGCCGCTGGGCACTTCGACCTTGCGACTCCGCCTTCGACCGGCCCGGGAACGGGTGGAGGCACTTCCGCTCGTGCACTCGGCCGCGGTACGACGCACAGATCCGCTCACCGTCCGCATCAAGGTCGTCGAGCGTAGCCCGACCTTCGTGCTCAGGGCGCGGGGGGGAGAGGCGCTCGTCGATGCCACGGGGATTGTGGTGGCGCCGGGGGGCGAGGATGGGCTGCCAGTCATCGCCACGAGCGAGCCACACGAGCCTGAGGCGGGGTTGAGTGTGGCGGAGATGCCCGAGGTGCACAACGCCTTCGCGGTCGCGAGCGCCCTGCCGGGACCGTTGCGCGCGGACGTCGTGCGCTACGAGGCTCGCGCACCCGACGACGTCGTGGTCGTGCTGGCGAATGGTCTGCTAGCTCGCTTCGGTCGGGCGGAACGGGTGCCGGAAAAGGCTCGGGCACTGGGAGCACTGCTCAGCGAGCTCGGAGCCTCTGCCGCGGGGGCGTCCGTAGACATTCGTGCCCCTTCCCACCCGGTACTGCTGCCCGCTGCATCTTCCCTCCGATTGCCGCCTCCAGCTTCCGGAAGTTGAGGGCCGCTCCGGAGAGGGGAGCGTCCTGTGTGCTTGACGGTTCCCGGACCCCCGTCTACCTTCCGCCACAACGAGAGGTTGACATAAGCATAAACCTCGAGTTGAGGGTGAGAGTTCCACTCGAGCCTCTCGGGCCCTCGGACTACCGCTCCTGCTGGAGCGGTGGGTGCGCAATCGATCCGTCCGTATGCAGTCGGTTGGGGGCGACGAGGGGAGAATCCGCCGGGACCGGGAAGCTCACCGAGTGCATGAGCATCTACTACTTCCCCCAATTCGGTGTCCACGCGCTGTGGGCCCCCGAATGTGCCAGCCGAAGGTGCGGGCACGGGTAACGCGCCGGGAGAGCCCCGGCCAGATCGGCAGCCGCGGTAGCGGCTGAATAGGAGGGTTGGATGGCGGCGATCCCGCAGAACTATCTCGCCGTGATCAAGGTCGTCGGCATCGGCGGTGGCGGCGT
>JALYGD010000102.1 GCA_030777265.1 Actinomycetota bacterium
CCGATGTCGAAGATGAGTGAATCCCAGCCGGCCGCGACGATCCTGTCGCGGTACTTGGCGAGGCAACGGCCACGGAAGTAGGCGCGCGTGTCCTCGGGCGGTTCGATCATGGCCCGTTCGATCTCGCTCTCGGCGACGAGACGTTCGACTCTGCCTCGGGCGGCCAGCCGGTTGTACAAGCCCTTGTCGAGGCGGACGTCGTGGTACTGGAGGTCGACCATCTTCAGCCGGTCGTCGTGCCACTCCAGCCCGTGACGGTCGCGGTACTGCTCCAGCAACGCGAGCTTCGTGCTCCAATCGACCTGCCCGGCGAGCTTTCTCGGGTCCTCCTCGGCCGTTGCGAGCACTGACTCCCAGCGCTGGAGCACCTCGGCGGTGACCGGGTCGATGTCTTGGTCCTTCCCGTAGCGCTTGCACGCCTCGAGATAGCGCCACTGCAGATCCAGCGGCGTGACCTGTCGTCCGTCGCGCAGCGGTAGAGGCGCCTGGCAGGTCAGGTCGTGGCTGACCTTGTGGAACGCCGCGACCGGCTTCGCCAGCTCAGGAGGGTCAGGTGCGGCGCCGTCCTCGATCATCGACAACACGAGCGCCGTCGTGCCGACCTTCAGGAAGGTCGCGACCTCACAGAGGTTCGCGTCCCCGTTGATGACGTGGAGGCGACGGTAGCGCTCGGGGTCCGCATGCGGCTCGTCGCGCGTGTTGACGAGCGGCCGCTTGAGGGTGGTCTCGAGGCCGACCTCGACCTCGAAGAAGTCGGCCCGCTGCGAAAGCTGATAGGTGATTCCGTCATCGAGTTCGCTCCCGAGCCGTCCCCCGCCGACGTAGACGAGTCGGGAGACGAAGAACGGGATGAGTTGCTTGACGAGCTCGGGGAAAGGCACAGCGCGGTCGACGAGGTAGTTCTCGTGCGTTCCGTAAGCCGCGCCCTTACCGTCGGTGTTGTTCTTGTGGACGAGGATGCGGCCGCCCTGCGGCAATGCAGAGGCGGCGCGCTGTGCTGCGTTCGCGAGAATCCGCTCGCCCGCCTTGTCCCAGACAACCAGGTCCCGGGCGTTCGAGCACTCCGGCGAGGAGTACTCGGGGTGGGCGTGATCGACGTAGAAACGGGCCCCGTTGGTCAGAACCGTGTTGGCGAGGCCCAGCTCCTCATCGCTCGGTGTGTCGTGCCCGCTGGTCTCGTCGAAGCCGCGCGCGTCGCGCAGCGGGTGCTCGTCGGTGTGGTCCCATTTGACCTGGTGGCGGGTCGAGGCTGGCTGGTACGAGGAGACCACCAGCGACGACGCCAGCACGGGATTCACATCGGCCTGACCGGCGACGGTGATCCCGAACTCAGTCTCGGTACCGACATACTTGGGAAGACCCACCCCACCCTCGCTGTCGCCGCTTGGCCTGGCAGTGGCCCAGTCCGTAGTCGGTGCTTCTAGAGATATTGGCCGGCGTTCACGTTCTCGATCGCCTTGCCTTGTTCCTCCCCGCCACCGATGAGCGTCCGGACGTAGACGATACGTTCGCCCTTCTTGCCCGAGATGCGCGCCCAGTCGTCGGGGTTCGTCGTGTTCGGCAGGTCTTCGTTCTCGCGCCACTCGTCGCGGATGGCGGCGATGAGGTCCTCCGTGCGCAGACCCCGCTCGCCGCTGGCGATCAGGCGCTTGATAGCCATCTTCTTCGCACGGTCGACGACGTTTTCGATCATGGCGCCCGAGTTGAAGTCCCTGAAGTAGAGGATCTCCTTCTCGCCGTTGGCGTACGTGACCTCGAGGAAGCGGTTGTCGTCGTCCTCGGCGTACATCTTCTCCACCGTGGCTTCGACCATGGCCTCGACGGTGACCCTACGGTCTCCGCCGCGTCCCTTCACTTCGTCTTCCGCCAAAGGAAGCGCCTCGTGCAGATAGATCGTGAAGATCTCGCGCGCCGCTTCCGAGTTCGGGCGCTCGATCTTGATCTTCACGTCGAGGCGACCGGGGCGGAGGATGGCCGGGTCGATCATGTCCTCGCGGTTCGACGCGCCGATGACCACGACGTCCTTCAAGCTCTCGACACCGTCGATCTCGGCTAGCAACTGCGGGACGATGGTGTTCTCCACGTCCGAGGAGACCCCCGACCCGCGGGTGCGGAACAACGAGTCCATCTCGTCGAAGAACACGATCACCGGGTAACCCTCGGCGGACTTCTCCCGCGCCCGCTGGAAGATGAGCCGGATCTGCCGCTCGGTCTCGCCGACGTACTTGTTGAGTAGTTCGGGGCCCTTCACGTTCAGGAAATAGCTGCGAGCGTCGGCGTTGCCGGTCTTTTCCGCGACCCGCTTGGCCAGGGAGTTCGCCACCGCCTTAGCGATGAGCGTCTTGCCGCAGCCCGGGGGCCCGTACAGCAGGATCCCTTTCGGTGGCTTGAGATCGTGCTCGGCGAAGAGATCGGCGTAGAGGTATGGCAACTCCACGGCGTCTCGGATCTGCTCGACCTGGTTCGCCAGTCCGCCGATCTGCTCATAGGTGATATCGGGGACCTCTTCCAAGACGAGCTGCTCGACCTCGGCCTTGGGAACGATCTCGAGCGCGCAGTTCGATCGCGCATCAACGAGGACCGAATCTCCCGCCTTGAGGGGATGTTGCAGCAACGGGTCCGCGAGGCGGACGATGCGCTCGTCGTCGCCCCGCCCCACTACGAGGGCGCGGCTCTCATCGAGGATCTCCGAGACCATCATGACCTCGCCGGAGTCCTCGTACTCGCTGACGCCGACGACGTTCAGGGTGTCGTTCAGCCGGACCTCCTGACCGCGACGCAGATCATCGACGTCGACCTCCGGAGCGACGTTCACCCGCAGCTTCCGGCCCTGCGTCGAGATGTCCGCCGTCCCGTCCTCGTGCGCCGAGAGGAAGGAGGCATAGCTCTGCGGCGGGGCTGCGAGCTTCTCGACCTCCTCCCGGAGCGTGACGAGCTGCTCGCGCGCCGCCCGCAGCGTCTCGGTGAGCTTCGCGTTCTGATTCAACGCGCCCTGCAACTGACCCTTCGTCTCGAGCAGACGCTCCTCGAGCACGCGGATGCGGGTGGGGCTCGTCTCGAGACGGCGGCGGAGAAGCTCGACCTCCTCTCGGAGAAACTTCAGCTCCGCGTGGAGCTCGTCCTCGTCATCGATCTGTGGCTGGCGACGGCCGAAACTCTGGTCAAAGTGTCCGCCGTGAGGTTGCGACGAACCTAGGCGCCGCTCAGCATCTCGGCCGTGGCCGCGGTTGGGGCGCTCGGTCACAAGACCTCCTTCGCGCCGACGCTGGTCGTGGAACATGAGTATAGGTCGGCGCGTCCGAATGGACCCTTGAGCGCAGACCATCTGTCCGGGGTCGCCGGCTCACGCCAGGGTAGGTGCTCGAGCACGCGGTGGCCTGCGTCTCGTCCCTGGAGCGCACCCCCAGTATCTCCCCACCCACCCGGGCCTACGGCCCTTCCCGCTGCTAGCCTGCCTGACGTGACCTCGCAGCCCGTCCCTCCGCGCGCCCAAGGCGCGACCAGTCCGCGCGCCCAAGGCGCGACCAGTCCGCGCGACGAGCGTCAGAACCCCCAGCAGGGCTCGCCCACGAGTGGGGGCAGGCTCGTGGCTCCGCTCACGCCGGGGCGCGCGACTCCCGGCTATCGCAGCCCTGAACCCGACCACGGTACCGACCTCGACGATCCGCGACCGCGCGTCTGGGTCGACCAGCAACTCTGCACCGGTGACGGCTTCTGCGCAAAGATCGCCCCGGAACAGTTCCGGATGCACTGGGACGGGCTGGCATACGTTGTGGGGCCGGATGGCGAGTTGAGGACGGGAGCCGCCCAGACCGTGCCGGTCATCCCCGACCTGGTGCGGTCCATTATCGCCGCCGCGGTGAAATGCCCCGGTGACTGCATCTACGTCCTACCGGGCGCCGACGGGACCGTGTACGGACAGGCCTCGCCCCGAGAGCGTCCGGATGGCGAGCGCCTCGAGCCGCCCGCTGACGATTGATCCCCAACCCGGGCGGGGCCCGAGGTCATGCTGGCTCATTGGAGCGGGGGGTAGGCGCGTTCCTCGACAGCAAGAACACGACGTGCCAGCAGCAGGAAGGCTGTATGGGCGACCATGCGGTGATCGGGGCGCACCGCGAGGCCTGAGACGTGCCATGGGCGCACGAGCGTCTCGATCGTGCGGACGAGACCGAAGCGAGCGTCGCTTTCGAGCGTCTCGGCGAGCCGCATGACCTGAGGCACTGTCGGCAGGTATGCGACGAGAATCCCCCCGGGGCGCAATGCCTCGCCGGCCCCCTTCACCAGTTCCCACGGCTCGAGCACGTCGAGCACGACGCGCTCACACTGCAGCTCGGGAAGGGCATCGGCGAGGTCTCCTTCGCGTGGCTCCCAGTTCGCGGGCAACTCCCCGAGGAACGCTGCGACGTTGCGGCGGGCCACAGCAAGGTGATCGGCTCGCCGCTCGTAGGAGATGATCCGCCCCTGGGGGCCGACCGCCTCGAGCAGCGCCAGGCTGAGTGCTCCTGACCCCGCACCCGCCTCAACCACCGTGCAGCCGGCGCGGATGTCGCCGAGCGCGACGATCATCGCCTGGTCTTTGCGGTATACCACCTGGGCGCCGCGTGGCATCTTCAGCGTGAAGTCCTCCAGCGTGGGACGCAGAACGGTGACCTGCATGTTCCGCGACGTCGTCACGGGAGCCCCTTCGCGACGACCGATGAGGTCGTCGTGACGAAGCACTCCGGCGTGGCTGTGCCACTCGCCGCCCGGCTCGAGCGCGACGAGATAGCGGCGCCCTTTGCGGTCGTGGAGGACGACCCGCTCGCCGGCGGCCAGGGGTGCGTCGGTGCCGGGCGGGCGGGCGCTCACGCCTACGCCGTCTTCAGGTCAGGGCGGGGACGAGGCTCGACGGGGGGCACCCCCGCGCCCCCGGCCTCTGGAACGTCGTCATCACGATCTGGCCCGCCCGCCGGGGCCTTCGGCCCATCTCCTGGACTGGGAACCGGCCCCGACTCCCCGTCGTGAATCGACGCCTGTTCGGCTACGGCGAGGATTCGCTCCCGCTGACGACAGAACGCGCAGGTAACGCTGGTCGTCGGCATGCCGCAGGTCGCACAGTCAGCAAGGTCAACGCCTGCGCCCTCGCCGCCGTCAAGCTCCGCGAACTTGTCGGCCTGCTTGTCGAGGAACCCGAGCAGGAACTGAGCCTTCAACCCCGGCGAGTGGCGCTCGAGGACGTTGAAGGCCTCCTTCAGCTCCAGGCCCGTGTTGCCGGAGACGAGCGGGCATTCCTCCACCACGTAGTCGATGCCACGCACGACGCAGTAGGCGGCCATCTCCCGCTCCGACAGCCGGTAGAGCGGCTTCGCCTTGCGCGGCTGGTTCTTGCCCGTCGCCGGCAGCAGTGGGCGCTGCCGTGCGAGGAACCCCTCCTGCCAGCGCACGACGTTGCCGAGCAGCGTGGCTGCCTCGTCGTCAAGATTGTGACCCGTCACGACGACGTCGTATCCCCCGCGCACCGCTTCGCGGTTGATCACGTACCGCTTCGACAGGCCGCAGATCCCGCACGTGGCCCGCCGTGCGGCCTGTGCGGCCTGGGGGATGCGGTAGCCGTACTCGGTGGCGAGGTCGACCTCGAGGAGGTCCGCCCCGTGAGCGCCTGCAAAGTCCCGGCAGGGCCGTGCCGACCGGTGAGAGTAACCGCCGATGCCGAGTCCTATGTAGAGCCCGTCAGCGCGGTAGCCCATGGCGAGAAGCGCGTCCCAAAGGCCGAGGCTGTCCTTCCCCCCGGATACGGCGACGAGGAGCCGGTCGGCGTAGCTGAACATCCGGTAGCGGCCGATGGCCTTGCGTATCTGCGCGTGGACATGGTCGATGAAGTGCCCGCCGCACCAGGCTGCGCGATGACGTGGCTCCTCGATGACCGCAGGAGCAGCGCAAGCCCGGCAGCGCGGGCTTCCTGCCCCGCCAGAGATGACGGGCCGGACCTCGATGCTGTCAGTATCGGCCAATGCTGTGTCGGCCGGGACGAGCTCTCCGCCTCGAATGACAAGGACCGTGTGCGGGTCTAGGTCGAGCTCACGAAGCAGTTGGCGGACGGTGGTGGCCCCATCGACGGTGAGCTCACGGTCCGGGTTGCGTAAACGCACGTGCATCGACAGCTCCTGCTTGCATGCGGACGAGAAGCCTCTGCCCAGGGCGTTCTGCTATCTGGATAGCGTCGCGGATTGACGTTACGGTACCGAAGCCGACGCAGGGGCGTCCGCGCAGAGCCATTGCGCAAAGGGGGCCGACGAGTGGAGGGGGACGGCCGGGGCGACGGAGGGGATCCTGTCCGTCGAGTTGCCGGATTGAGGAAGGACGTCACCTGTTCATGCGAGACAGTTCATGGGAGGAAGGCTTCTCATGGAGAAAGGCGCGGCGAAAGGCGCGGAGGGCATTGTCCGACGACCGTATTGAGACCCTTGTAGCGCCTTCTCCGTCACTAGTACGCAACTCCAACGTTGAAAACGGCAGTGCCTGCGCAGGAAAGTTCCTAGTAGACGTCTACTGAGGAGACGTCTACTAACGAGACTGAGAGGGCAGTTCGACAAGCATGAACGGTTCAAGCGCTCGCAGAACCCGCGTCAGTCGTGTCGTCAGGCGCTTGCCGCCCGCGGCTCTCGTTCATCGTGCCCCGTCGGGGCTTGTCATCATCATCCTCCTCCTCGCGGCGCCGGCTCTCGTCTCACCCGGCAAGCGGGGGCTCGAGCAGGGCACGCATGGCGAGCTCGAGGTCGCAATGGTCACCCCAGAGCCGGCCACGCCCCCGCTGGTGCTGCCACTGGCCGGCCTGCCCGTCTCTGATGGCGCCCCGCCCGCTGGAGTCCTCGCACCTCAGCGCCCCGTTGTTCCCGACACGGTGCCGAGCGTCACCCCGGACGTGATCGTGCGCCCGACCGCCGCTGTTCGCCCAGAGGGGCTGTCCGCGGTGCTCGGCACGCCCGGTGTCGAGCACTTCGCGAGTGCGGAAGAGCTCCATGTGACGATGGCAGCTCCCGTTGGACCAGCACCTGCTCGGATTCTCGTCGTCGACCCGGCAGCCTTCCGGCCGCTCACGCCCGACGCAACCGCTCAGGCCAAGGCGGTGTGGGAGCGGCTCGTCGACGGAGAGATGGTCGTGCGCCACGACGTGGCGCAGAACCTGCAGCTTCCGCTGGGAGGCATGGTGTCACTCGTGGGCCCCTCGGGTCAGCCGGTGCCGGTCCGCATCGGCGCCTTCGCGTCGAACGGAACCCCGCCGCTCGCGGACGCCATCGTCCCGTGGCAGCTCGGCCCTCAGCTCGGGACGGGCGGTCCGAACCTGCTCGTGATCTCGGTCGTGCCGAACACCCCGCCCGACCTCGTCGGCCAGCAGGTGGCGAACGTGGTCGGTGGTGGCCAGGTTGCGCGCGTCGAGCCGCCCGTCCTGCATCAGGCCAAGCTGGTCGGAGCGGGCTCGTACCGGTTCGAGCCGTTCAGGTACACCGACCATGGCGACGGGATGATCACCATCGATTCCGCCTGGGTGCGGAAGTGGATCGTCAGCGCCGACGTGCCGATCTTCGGGGTCGCCCGCTGCCATCGGCTCATGATGCCCCAGCTCATCGCCGCGCTCCGCGAGGTTCAAGCGGCCGGACTCGCCGGTCACATCGATCCGGGTGACTATGGTGGCTGCTGGGTTCCACGCCACATCCTGTTCAACCCCCGCAAGCCGCTGTCGATGCACGCATGGGGGCTGGCGGTCGATTTCAACGTTCGCACCAACGGCTACGGCGCCACGCCACAGTTGGACCGGCGCATCGTGCAGATCTTCCAGCGCTGGGGCTTCAAGTGGGGTGGCGACTGGGAGACCCCTGACGGGATGCACTTCGAACTCCGCACCGTCATTCGCTGAGGGTTCGAGCGGGCCGCAGGCCGGGCGTGAGGGGATGGGAGACCGCGCCCAGCGGCGGTGCGACCGGTGGCGGAAAAGTTCCGCGGCTTGGCAGGCGCCCGATAGCGACGCGTCCTCGCCTCAGCCGAGCACCCCTACTGTTGGGTGGTTCGAGGCGATGACGCTCGTCTAGGCTCGCGCGTTGCGCATATTCGGAGGGGCCCATGGCGATTCTCGCCCTCGTTCGTCACGGAGAGTCGATATGGAACCTCGAGGGGCGCTTCACCGGCTGGATCGACGTTCCGCTCACTGCTCGAGGCAAGGAGGAGGCACGCAAGGGCGGCATTGCCATGCTCCGGGCCGAGCTGACCTTCGACCTCGCCTACACCTCGGTCCTGACGCGAGCTCACGAGACGCTCGACATCATCCTGGCCGTAACCGGGTACGACTTGCCGGTGATCCGCCACGAGG
>JALYGD010000103.1 GCA_030777265.1 Actinomycetota bacterium
CGGGTCGCGGGCAGTGAAGTACTGGGCCCCGTGGTCCCAGACGCCGCCCGCGTGATGGCGGGTCGCCATACGCCCTCCCGGCCCAGCCTGCTCGTCGACGACGGTGACGGCCACTCCGTGCTCGAGCAGTCGTCTGGCGGCGAGCAGGCCGGCGACACCGGCCCCGACGACGATGCAACGTCCACCGTCGTCGCTCACAGGACCACTTCCGTCGCCGTCTTAGGAGACCCAAGACGGCTCCTCTCGCGGCGCTCCTGCCGAGCGCCGCTCACTGCATCTGGCCCGCCCGCGCCTTCGGCCCGTTCACCCGGTGCGTCCCCACGCTCCGGCGTGTGCAGTCGTCGTCGGGGTGGCCAGACGACGGCCGGCGACATCGGCGAAGCGGATCACGTCCTGGCGCAGCGTCACGAGGTCTTCACGGACGAGGGCTTGCGGGCCGTCGCAGAGGGCGAGCTGGGGTCGAGGGTGGATGTCAATGATGATCCCGTCGGCTCCCACCGCGATGGCAGCCCGCGAGAGCGGCAGGACGAGTTCGCGCTTCCCGCCGGAGTGCGACGGATCGACGATCACGGGGAGGTGAGTCAGCGACTGGGCCACCGGCACTGCCGAGACGTCGAGGGTGTTGCGCGTGGATGGCTCGAACGTGCGGATGCCGCGTTCGCAGAGGGTGATCTGGAGGTTGCCCGTGTGGGCGATGTACTCGGCGGCCATGATCCACTCGTCGATGGTCGCGGTCATGCCGCGCTTCAAAAGCACTGGCTTGCCGGCCAGCCCGACCTCCTTCAGCAGCTGGAAGTTCTGCATGTTGCGGGTTCCGATCTGGAGCATGTCGGCCTTGCCTGCGACGATCTCGACGTCGCTCGGTGTGACCACCTCGGTGACGACCGGCATGGACAGCTCGCGGCCGACCTCGTGGAGGATCTCCAGTCCTCGCTCGCCCAACCCCTGGAAGGCATAGGGGGAGGTTCGCGGCTTGTAGGCCCCACCACGCAGGATGACCGCCCCAGCCTCCTGCGCCATGCGGGCCGCGGCGAGGGTCTGCTCCTCGGTCTCCACCGCGCAAGGACCGGCGAGGAGTGTGAAGGTGTCCCGCCCGATGGGCGCGTCGCCGACCCATACCGTCGAGGGCCGCGGATGGGTCTCGATGCTGACGAGCTTGTAGGGCTTCGAAACCCGGATGACGTCCTCGACTCCCGGGAAGGCGTGCAGAGGGAGTTCCGTGAACTGGGTGACGTCGCCGATCAGCCCGACAATGATCTGGTGCTTGCCACGGCTGACGAAGGCCTCGCCGCCGACCTCGTTCACCGCGTTCACGACCTTCGCGACGTCCTCCTCGGTCGCATTTGCCCGCATGACCACGACCATCACGTCCTCCGCCGTCGGCTGCCGACCCGTCACCCCGTACTTTCCTGCCTGGTGCACCCGAGAACCACGAAAGCCCCGGGACTGGCCCGGGGCTCGCATCCGTCGGCTGCGGCGTATCAGCGCACGCGGACCCGGCCCCGCTGACTAAAGCCGAAGGACCAGAACCGGAAACCAGGCGCGTAACGCATCCCCGAACTGTACCGGAGCCCTCCACACCCGTGCCAGCCCGCGCCCCAGCGAAGGGAGGTTGCCCGCTCCCCTCGCTACGCTGGCCACCTCGGATCGGGCACGCTCGTAGCGACACCCCGACCGCCCCCACTGGGTTCAGGAGAGCCGTGAACTGCCCGTCCTGCGCCGCCTCCGTCTCAGAACACGCGAACTTCTGCACGTTCTGCGGCCTGCACCTGAGCGGCCTCCACGACTCCGCAGTAGTCAGAAAGCCGGAGGGCGAGCACCTGGGCTTCTCGCCGCGACGCGGAAGCGCCGAGGGGATCGCGACGGCGGAGGCCGCGCCCACAGGGCGAGGGAAGGAGGCAGGAATCCAGACCTGTCCGCGCTGTGGCGCAGCAAATGGCCCTCGTCGCATGATGTGCGGCCGCTGCGGGGCGCACCTCTCCTCGAAAAGCGTCGCACCGCCCCTGCAAGCAGTGGTCGACGAGCCCGTCGAGGTCACAGCAGCCTCACCTGCGCGGTGGAGACTGGTACTGGCGATCGTCACCCTCAGCGCGCTCGTGGGGACCCTCGCGGGGGCACTGGTATTGATGCGCGTGCGCGGCGAGAACCCGGCCGTGGCCGCGCCGGTTTTCGACCGAACCGCCTACCCCGAACAATCTGGTGACCTGGAGATAGCCGAGGTGACCGCGACCTCCACGCTCGCGCCACGCGGGTCGATCACCTACGCCGCCGAACTCGTCGTCGACGGCGACCCGCAGACCGCCTGGAACGAGGGCGCCGAGCCTGGCCGAGGGGAGGGGGAGTCGCTGCGGATGCGCCTCGCGCAGCCCGCCTGGGTCGCGCGGCTGCTGATACGCAACGGCTACCAGAAGGATCAGGCGACCTTCTTCGACAACGCCCGCGCGTCCCGCCTGCTGGCACGATTCGACGACGGCTCCCTGTACGAGCTCGTGCTTCTCGACCGAATGGGCGAGCAGGTCGTCGAGTTTCCCGTCCCAGCCCTGACCCGCGCGATCGTCCTCGAGGTGATCGCAGCGTACCCGGGCGTCCACTACGACGACCTCGCGCTGAGCGAGGTCCTCCCGCAGGGTTGGGTCGCCCGGGGAGCTGACGAGGAGGGGGCGGTCCCGATGTTCGAGACGCCTGCCTGAGGTCAAAAGGCTGTCGGGAGCATGGTCAGCCGGGTCGGCGCCCCCATCCCTGCGCTACTCGAGAGCTAGTCCCAGGGGCTGACCCAAACGTAGATCGTAACAGGCTCACCGCGGCGCACGCTCGTACCAGGCTTGGGCTCCTGGTCGGCGACGACGTTCTTCGGTCGAAAGAAGCCCTTCACCTCCTGGACCTGGACGACGAGACCGAGCCCTTGCAGAGCGCTGACAGCCTCGTCGCGTGAGCGCTCGCGGACATCCGGCATCGGGAAGGTCTCGCGCCCCTTCGACACGCTCAACTGCACAACGTCGCCCCGGTGGAGGTTTGCGCCCGGCTCGGGGTTCTGCGAGACGACGATTCCGGATGGGACGGTGTCGTGAAAGACCTCGGCCACCACCGTTGCCTTCAAACCGAGCGACGACAGTCGGGCGGCAGCATCGTCACGTGTCAGCCCCACAACCTTCGGGACGTCGATGGGTTTGCGACCCTTGCTCACCACGACGGTGACCGGCTGACCCTCACTGATCGGGGCGCCAGGCGGTGGCTCGCTCCGAACGACGAGGCCCTTGCCCACCTTCTCGTCGTAGACGTACTCCGTGCTGGGGGCGAGCCCTGCGCCCTGCAGCATCGCTGTCGCCTGCTGCTCCGGCTTGCCGACGAGATTCGGCACCCCGCCCGGCACCGGGCGCGGCCCTGCGGACAGGGTCAGCGTGACGGCCGTGCCGACCCGCGCCGATCCCCTCGGGTCCTGACGGAGGACATGGTCGGCCAGGACGTCGAGGGAGAACTCGCGCTCCTCGGCGACCACCGGCTCGAACCCCGCCCCCCGCAGCGTCGCCTCTGCCAGCGTGAGAGGTTGCCCAGCGACCTCGGGTATGGGGGTCACTGGGGCGACGAGCGTGTCCCAAACGAGGTACAGACCTCCGAGGAGCAGCACGATCCCTACCAGGGCGGCTATGAGCAGGCGGCGTCGCCCGGACCGCTGCACAGCAGGAGCCGCTTCCATCGCGTTGGGTTCGGGCTGCTGAGGAGGCAGTTCCTCGCCCCACCCGCCCGCCCAGGCCTCCGGCCCGACCCGGCCTGGCCCGCCCGCCCGGGCCTCCGGCCCGACCCGGGGACGACGCGCGGGCGGCTTCCCGGGAGGGGCCGGGTCAGGTACGAGCGTGTCGGTGCTCTCCGGCGGGATCACAAGGGTCCCGCGCTCGTTGTCGCGTATCGCAGCCGGAGTCTCACCGCGCGGCGCTGCGGCATGGAGCGCCGCCTCGAACGCGGCGGCGTCCGGGTAGCGGTCGCTGGGCTCCGTCGCGGTCGCTCGGGATACGACCTCGTCGAGCTCGACGGGCACGTCGACCACCGCCGAGGGCGGCGGTACCG
>JALYGD010000104.1 GCA_030777265.1 Actinomycetota bacterium
AGCCCGCGTCACCTCGAGCGCGAGCGCGAGCGCGGTGATCTCCGAAGCATCGAGGTCGACCGGCGGGAGCGCGTACTCACGCCGGTCGATCGAATAGCCCCACTCGGTCTCGAAAGCGTCGAGCGCGGCAGTACGAAGCGGCACACCGAGCCGACGCAGGTCATCTTTGTCCCGCTCGAACATCCGCCGCGCGCTTTCGGCATCGTCCTGGTGGTAGCCGGACACCCTGCGACGGATCTCGGCGAGCGTGAGCGGTCGACGGGCTTCGAGCAGCGCCACCGTGAGGTTGATGAGGCGCTCGACCTTCGCGTTCACCGCACCTCTCCGTCCCGCCCGCCTCCGGAGCAGTCTTGCATCTACCCGCCCGCCCGGCCCTCCGGCCCGCGTCCCTCTGGCATCCGGTGCAGGCGCCCGACCTCACATCGATGCGATGAGCTTGTCCACCCGATCGTCCTCGCTGCGGAAGGGATCCTTGCAGAGGACCGTTCGTTGCGCCTGGTCGTTGAGCTTCAGGTGCACCCAGTCCACCGTGTAATCGCGCCGCCGGGCCTTCGCGTGACGAATGAAACGTCCGCGCAGTGCGGCCCGGGTGCGCGCCGGAGGGTTTGTCTTCGCGGCGGTGATCTCACCGTCGCCGAACAGCCGCTCGACCTTCCCCCGGCGCTGCAACAGGTAGTAGAGGCCCCGGTCCCGGGCCACGTTGTGGTAGGCGAGATCCACCATCGCGACCCGGGCGTGTGCGAGCGGCAGCCCGTGACGGATGCGGAAGGCCTCGATGAGGTCGTACTTCGTCACCCAGTCGAGCTGACCGACGAGGCGGAAGGGGTCGACGGCGAGCGTCTCGATGACCTCCTTCCACCGTCGTAGCACCTCGATCGCATTGGGGTCAGGGTCGGAGGCGTTGATAAAGCGCTCGACCCGCTCCAGGTAGGCTTCTTGAATGTCGAGGGCGCTCATTTCTCGCCCGTTGGCCAGCCGCAGCCGGCGCCCGCCGGTCAGATCGTGGCTGACCTCGCGGATGGAGCGGATCGGGTTCTCGAGGGTGAGGTCGCGCATGACCGACTGCTCCTCGAGCATGCGGAGCACGAGATCGGTCGTGGCCACCTTCAGCCAGGCCGCGAAGTCGCTCATGTTCGAGTCGCCGACGATCACGTGGAGGCGTCGGTAGCGTTCTGCGTCCGCGTGCGGCTCGTCGCGCGTATTGATGATGGGTCGCGAGCGAGTGGTCGCCGACGAGACGCCCTCCCAGATGTGCTCGGCCCGCTGCGAGAGACTGAAGATCGCCCCACGTGGCGTGTGAAGTACCTTGCCGGCGCCAGAGAAGATCTGGCGGCTGATGAGAAAGGGAATGAGAGCGTCGGCGAGACGCTGGAACTCCCCTACCCGCGCCACCAGGTAGTTCTCGTGACAGCCGTAGCTGTTGCCCGCGGAGTCGGTGTTGTTCTTGAACAGCGAGATGTCGCCCGCGATCCCCTCCTCGTGAAGGCGTTGCTCAGCAGCGCGAGCGAGGTCCTCGAGGATCCGTTCACCGGCCTTGTCGTGGACGACGACCTGAGCTGGCGAGTCGCACTCAGGCGTGGCGTACTCCGGGTGAGAGCCCACGTCGAGGTAGAGCCGCGCGCCGTTCTCGAGAAATACGTTGCTCGAACGGCCCCAGGACACGACCCGGCGGAAGAGGTATCGGGCGACCTCGTCCGGACTGAGGCGGCGCTGCCCGCGGAACGTGCAGGTCACGCCGTACTCGTTCTCGATACCGAAGATCCTGCGGCGCACGGTCCTCCCGGCTTTCGGCTGCGGCGACTACCAGGTTGCTGCAGTGGCCGCGTCTGGGCCACGTGCCCATACTTGCACGCCTCCGGGGAGTCCGCTGGCCAGCGCTGGTGTCACTGTCGAGGGGCGGAAGGGCCCCCTAGCGGCTCAGTCTTGTCGCCGTTGCGAGGTCGGGCGCGAGGCCGATCCGGACCTCATGACCGGAGCAGAAGAGGGTAGCGTCCTGATCGGGGCCATCGAAGGCGTGCGAGGCCCCGTCTCGAGGCGACTCGATCGCAACCGCTTCCGGAAACGCGGCCGTGTACCAGGCGCGTACCGCCTCACACAAGCCGGCCTCTCCCTCGAGCGCGATGCCGACCGCGCTCTGCTCGCCGAGGGTCCATACCGTCACCTCCCCGCCCCGCCAACTGGTGGCGGCGAGGAACGGATCGGGCAGCCGACGGGCTGGATTGTTGCCGGGTGCCTCGAAGAGGAACAGCAGGTCCGCAGCTCCGAAGCTCATCACCGCGCGCCGGGTCCACGACCCGGCGAGCTGGCCAGGGTCCCGTGGGTCTGTACCGGCTCCTTGGCCGCTGCGGTAGAGCTCTGGCGCCAGGATCTGCAAGGTCGACTTCGGCGGCCGCCGGTAGGCCGCGTCGACCGCGGACCAGCCTGCCCGCTGCAGTGCGGACACGAACTTGAGACCCTCCTCGTAGGGGAAGGTGAGGCCGCGTTGGACGAAGTGCGGTAGTTCGGCGAAATCGGCGAGATGGGCGGCCTGCTGCGCCTGCTCTTCGGGGAGGCGTCTCTGATCGTCCACGCTGAGGGCGCGGGAGGCGTAGAGGACCATCGTGAGGGTGGCGTCGCCCTCCACCAGTGTGTGGGCCGCGTAGGCGGCGTCCTCGCCGCGCTCGGGCACTTCCCCGTTCTGTTGGGCGGGCAGGCCGAGGGTCTGGTCGGCCAAGAGGTGCTCGAGTTCGTGGGCGAGGGTGATCTCGTCGAGAGGACCGAGCCGGCCGTCTTGGGCCGGCGCCCTGACGACGAGCTCTGCCGTCTGGGGGTCGTAGAAGCCCACCACCTGCTGCGACAGGGCGCTCGCCAGCATTGCTCGCAGGTCGGCGTCGCCCGCGACTGCCCCGAGGGCCGCCAGCAGGCGGCGGTCCACGTCCGCTTGCTCCGGCGTGTAGTCCTGCACGGAGCGCGCCGCACGGGCCGCCAACTCATGCGGTGGCAGGTAGGTCGGCGTCGGGACGCTCGTGAAGCGCAGGTGGCGGACCTTGGCCACGCCGCGAGCGACGCGGGCAAGCTGTTGCTCGAGCGTCTCGACGGCCGGCGGCGCCACGACGGGCGCCGACTGCATCTGATCGCGGCCCACGAGCGGGCTCTCCGATGGTGGTCGCCGGAGGAGGACCACGACGTCGGTGAGCGCGATCACTAGGGCCGCGACCCCGAGAAGCCCCGCCCACCCGCGCCTCCGGCGCTGCCCGGGCCAGGCCGCGGCTCGCATCACGTGCGGGCGACCATCTCGGCGATCGCGTCCTCGTCGATGCGGAAGAACTTCCGACGCGGCCGCTGATGGGACAACCCGGACACCTCGAGGTCGCCGGGCGGTATTTCACGCTTGGCCGCCCCGGCGAGCACACTCGAGCCGATCTCGACGGCCCGCTCGAGCGGCATGGCTTCCTCGTACCGGGATTGCAGCGCACCGGCGAGCTCGTCCGATTCTCCGCCTATCGCGACGAAGCGGTGCTCGTCGACGATGGAGCCGTCGTAGAGAATATGGTAGAGCTCAGTAGTGCCGTCACCATTGACACCACTAGAAGCGTCACCACTGACCTGGGCGATGAGGATCTCGACTTCGAAGGGCTTGCCGTCGCCCATGAAGATCGCCCCGAGGGCCTGGCTGTAGGCGTTCGCGAGGGACTTTGCGGTCACATCCTCGCGTCCGTACTGATAGCCCTTCACGTCGGCGAGGCGAATGCCCGAGACGCGGAGCGATTCGAACTCGTTGTACTTGCCGACGGAGGCGAACGCGATGCGGTCGTAGATCTCCGAGGTCTTGTAGAGCGAGCGCGACGGGTTCTCGCCCACGAAGACGACTCCGTCCGCATACTCGAGCGCGACGAGGGCCCTGCCCCGGGCGATGCCCTTGCGGGCGTACTCGGCCCGGTCCTTCATGAGCTGCTCTGGCGAGACGTAGAACGGTAGGGCCACAGTCTGTCCTCATCGTGTCCGAATACAGTCCGTCACGTTGATGTCGGCCGCCAGAGCGGCCGGCCGCAATCGGCGCTACGACTTACGTGCCCGCCCGCCGCCGGCCTCGCTTCGGGTGGAGGGCAGCGGCGTTGACAGGGTTGGATGATCGTTGTCGGAGCGTTCCTCGCGCAGGGAGACCACCGCCTCGACGTGCTCCCCCACCACCTCCTCGTCGAGCTCCCGGTAACCGTCCGAAGTGATCACCGCGACGATCGGGTAGATGCGCCGGATGAGGTCGGGGCCGCCGGTGGCGCTGTCCTCCTCGGCTGCGTCGAAGAGGGCGCTCACGCACAGTCGAACGCCCGTTTCCTCGTCGGCGTCCGGGTCGTGCTCACGCTTCAGAGCGCCCCGGGTGTCGCGCCCGCCGGAACCGGCAGCGGCGTAGTCGGCGGTGAGGTAGCGGCCCCCGGCCGGGTCGTACTCGAAGATGCGCCCCTTCGCCGTGCGCGCCTCGACTCCAGCGAACAGCGGTACGACGACGAAGCCCTGCAACGCGAGCGGCAGGTTCGCGCGGACCATGTGCGCGAGTTTGTTCGCCTTGCCCTCGAGGGAGAGCGGCTCGCCCTCGACCTTCTCGTAGTGTTCGAGTTCGGTCGCGAAGACCTTCGCAAGCTCCATCGCGGGCCCCGCGACCCCACTTATCGCCACCGCCGAATAGGTGTCAGCCGGGAACACCTTGCGCATGTCCTTCTTCGAGATGAGGTGACCGGCGGTCGCTCTCCGGTCTCCGGCGACCACGACGCCGTCGCGGAAGGTCACCGCGAGCACGGTCGTGCCTTCCACCATCGCCTCGCGGAGACCGCGCGGGTCGCGGGTGGGGGCGCCGTCAAGCGCTCCAGGGACCGCGTCGGGCGCCACCCGCCGGAGCAGTTCGAAGAACGACGAGCCGTGGGCGTCGAACGGCAGGGGGAGACCGAGGTTCCCGAACAGATCGGAGGTCACTGACCTCCCTTCTGCACGTAGTTCTTGATGAACTCTTCAGCGTTCTCTTCGAGCACCTCGTCGATCTCGTCGAGCAGTTCGTCGACGTCTTCGAGCACGTCCTCGGCAGCCTCCGTCCGGGTCGCCGTTGCCTGGTCGTCCGCCGTGGCTTCTTCACGCGCTGGGGGGCGTTGCCGGGACTGACCGCTCTCGCTCACAGGGCACCTCCTGAGGCTGCATGGGGTCTCGGAGCCGGCTCACGCGGCCACGCCGGCTCGTGTCGCCAAGCAGCCTACCTCTGAACGGCGGGGAGGTTCTGCTTCGAGACCGAAGATGCTCGACGCGCAGCCCCAGGAGCCTCGCCGACCTCATCAGGCCCCGCCCGGGCCTCCGGTCTTTCCCGGCATTTTCCCGCCCGCCCGGGCCTCCGGTCTTTCCCGGCATTTTCCCGCCCGCCCGGGCCTCCGGCCCTTCCCGGCATTTTCCCGCCCGCCCGGGCCTCCGGCCCTTCCCGGCCTCGCGCCCTAGCGGCCGAGCGCGGTGATGAGCTCATCGGCGGTGCCCGCGGCCTCGAGCAGGTCACCGACGTGGGCCTTCGTGCCCTTGCCCGGCTCCATCATCGGCACACGCTGGAGCGTTTCCTTGCCGATGTCGAAGATGAGTGAATCCCAGCCGGCCGCGACGATCCTGTCGCGGTACTTGGCGAGGCAACGGCCACGGAAGTAGGCGCGCGTGTCCTCGGGCGGTTCGATCATGGCCCGTTCGATCTCGC
>JALYGD010000105.1 GCA_030777265.1 Actinomycetota bacterium
CGTCCTGAGCCAGGATCAAACTCTCCGCTCAAAACCACATCCAACAACGACATGGCAGAACAGAACAACAAACAAAACAACGCACTGGCTAACAGACACACTGTGCAGTTTTCAAAGACCCCACCACCGCAGAGGAGTCGGCGTTCCGCACTTCTAGCGCGGTCGCTCTTCGCCGCTGGGTGGTTGAGCCTCGCGCCCCTTCCCCCAGTCCCCACGTCGACGTGGGTGGGAGCCTCAGCGCTCAGACCCGTCGGGCCCGACGAAGGTGTCGGGCCCAGAACTTGAAGGTACCGGGACCCCTTCGTGTTGTCAATCGGACGAAGTTCGCGCACCTTCCAGTTCGAGGTGGTCGATCGTCTCGATCAGGAGCCGCAAGGTACATGGGCCTGACGTGGTGTCAACGCTCTCCCGTCAGCGTCCCGCGCGTGGGTGGCGCGTGTAGCGGCTGACCTCGGGGACGCCCTCGAGCCAGAAGCGCCAGGGCTTGTCCGCGGCTGTACGGATGCCGACACGGGGACCCGCGACGACCGCCGCCGGGTCGGCTCCCCATCCGTCGTCCTCGAGTCGCAGCGGCGAAGCGGAATCGAGCAGGTCGAGTCCGTCGAAGGATCGATCAACATCGAGTCCAGCGCTGAGCCGGCCGGGTCCCCGCAGGAGGTCCCGGTCGGGACGCTGGCCGCGCCGTTCGCGCACCCGGTCCCGTCCTTCGAGGACGACGGCCGCACGCAGCAGTACGGCGGAACCAACCCCTTCCTGGTGGCAGGAGACGTTCATGCAGTAGTGCATGCCATAGGTGAAATAGACGTAGAGGTGGCCAGCGCGGCCGAACATGACCGCATTGCGCTCGGTGCGTCCGCGATAGGAGTGGCTGGCGGGATCGTCTTGTTGGTACGCCTCGGTCTCGACCAGCCGAGCCACAGTCGCCGAGCCGTCTCCCTCGTCGCGGACAAGTAGCTTGCCGAGCAGGTCCGGAGCCAGCTGGGGAGAGGCCCGAGTGAAGAAAGCTCGCAAAGGCTGGCGGCGCTCGGCCCCGAGCTCCAGGTAGCCGGGATGGGAGGCAAGTTCCCGGGGGTGCGGGGGGGTCCCCGTCGAACCTCGGAGGTGCGGGGGTGTCCCCCCCGAATCCCTGCCAGCCACTTCCTTCGACATCACTGAGCGCGGCGCTTCGACGTCGCCCATGAGAGGAACCTCACCGGCTCCCAGGTGTTCGCGATCCGATCGGCCGCGACCCAGCCACGCTCAGCCTGTAGCACCCCGTAGCGGCGATTTTTGAATTCGGTGACGCGGTGCGCGTCGGAGTTGACGACGAAGACCACGTCGCGGTCGCGGGCAGCCCACAGCACCTCGGAGGCGGCGTCGAGGCGGTCGAGGTGAGAGTTGATCTCGATCGCGGTGCCGGTCTCGGAAGCGGCGTCAAGCACCGATGCGACATCGAGGTCGATGCCTCTTCTCTTCCCGATGCGCCGTCCCTGGAGGTGACCGACCGCGCTCACCGCCGGATGGACCATCGCGTTCAGAATGCGCTTGGTCTGCTGGGCCTGGTCGAGGTTGAAGTGGCTGTGGACGCTCGCCACGCACCAGTCGAACGAGAGCAGGAACTCGCGATCATAGTCGAGCTCGCCCTCAGGGCCGATGTTCAGCTCGGCCCCGTGGAGAAGTGTGATTTCCGGGTAGAGCTTGCCGACGTCAGCGATGCGTGCTCGCTGAGCGAGCATGGCTCGGCGGGAGACCCCGTTGAATCGCAGATTCTCGGCATGATCGGTGATAGCCATGTAGCGCAGCCCGGAGGCTGCCGCCGCCTCGACCATCTCCTCCAGGGTGTTGCGCCCGTCCCCGGAGAGATCGGTATGGACGTGCAGGTCGCCGACGATGTCGGACTCCGAGGCCAGGACCGGCAGGGTGCCAGCCGTCGCCGCCTCGCACTCGCCACGGTCCTCGCGTAAACCCGGAGGCACCCACGCCATGTCGAGCGCCGCGTAGATCTCCGCTTCCGTGGCGGAGGCGATGAGGCGGCTGGTGTCCTCCTCGAACAGCCCATACTCGTTGAGCCTCCAACCGCGGCGGACTGCCCGCTCCCTCACGCGCACGTTGTGTGCGTGCGAGCCAGTGAAGTAGAGCAGAGCGGCACCCCACTGCTGGGGTGCGACGACGCGCAGGTCCAGTTGGACGCCGTTGTAGGTGACGACCGAAACCTTCTTGTCCCCTCCGGCGGCGACCTCGCGCACCATCGCCATTCTGGTGAAGGCGTTGATCACCGCGGACGGCTCGGACGCGGCGGCGACGACGTCGACGTCGCCGATCGTTTCTCGGAACCGGCGCAGACTCCCCGCATAGGCGGCGCGCTGCACGCTGGGTACGCGTTCGAGGAAGGCGACGATCTCCTCCGCCAGCGGCAGAGCCTGGATGATCGGGGTCCGCCGCTCCTTTCCGATGAGCCCGAGCCGCTCGATGTCCCGGGCAAGGTTCTCCTCCGTCTTCCTGCCGAGGCCTGGCACGTCCGCGAGCCGTCCCGCGGCGACAGCCGACTTGAGCTCGTCCACCGTCGTGACGCCGAGATGCTCGCGAAGGAGGGCTATGGTCTTGGGACCGACGCCGGGTATACGCACCAGGTCGAGGTAGCCGGGCGGAAACTTCGCCCGTAACTCGTCGAGCTTCGCGATATGTCCGGTAGCGGCGAACTCGCGTACCTTCTTTGCGATCGCCTTGCCGACTCCCCTGATGGCTACAAGCTCGTCCTCGCTGAGGACCGTGACATCGCCAGGGTGGGCCTCGATGGCACGTACCGCGTTATGGTAGGCGCGAGCGCGGAAAGACTGCCTGTCGCCCTCCTCGAACTCCGTGAGCGAGGCGAGCTCGAGGAGAAGCCGGGCGATCTCCATGTTCGCCGTCACGCTGTCTCCTCGTCCCCGAAGCGACTGTAGCTGGGCGTTATTGCAGCGAAGTCCCCGAACGAGCCTACGGATTTCGTCGATACCTCTTCGTCGACGCCGGCGGGCACAACCCCCTCATGACGGAACGCCCCCTCGCCTGTCCGCGGAGAGCCGTCGGCCGCGAACCCGTAGGAACGCGCGTTCAAGTGTGCTTCGACCTCCTCAAGCCGACGGGAGGCGTTCGCGAAGCAGATCCATCCCTGGCTCATCACGCGGCTGGTAGCGTCGTCCCATGGATGAGGTTGTCGTGAAGCATCAACTGGGCTTCGACGAGGCCGTGGCCCATCTCTTTGCTCTAGCGCTGCACCTCATGCAGCGCTACGAAAG
>JALYGD010000106.1 GCA_030777265.1 Actinomycetota bacterium
CTCCCACAGGTACTCCTCGTCGCCTAGACCCTCAAGACGGCACCGGAGGCGATCGACGACATAGTCAAAGAACCCGAGGTACGAGTCGACCAAGCGTCGCTCTCCCACCCCCATCGCCCCAACCTACCCAGATCGCGCGCTTGGTCGACGGGGAGGCCGGCACCGGCCTGCCGTCGCCCCGGAATCTTGCCACTACTCGCTCACGGCACCGATGGCTCCCGTCCGCGTCCCAGGCGATTGGCGACACCCGGCGATCGGCTCCCTAATGCGTTCTGGGACAATCGCTGTGCACGCCGGCCGAGCACATCGCCGAATCGGGGCGGCGTTGCTGCGACAGTTCAGTTCGAGCGTGCCGGGCCGGTGGACCGCTCCGGCTGGTCAGCTGATCAGCGTGTAGGTGTCGCTAGCGGGGCCGCGACCTCAGGTCGAGCGGGTGGCGTGAACGTCCGGGTTCAGAGCGCAGTCACACCGATGCCCGGCGTGGCCGCAGAGTCCGGTGGGCCACGAAGGCTGCGTCGGAGGTCGTCTCGGCGACATGATCGCGGTGTGCCGTTCACGTGTGAGGCCTGCGGAGGCCGGAGCGACTTGCTTCCCGCGGTCGGTGACGTGCTGCGGTGCCCGCGTTGCGCTGACCCGCGCCCTTTCGTCCGACCGCCGTTGTTGGTCGTCACCGGGACGGCCGGGATCGGCAAGTCCACTCTCTGTGCCCGGCTCGCGGGAACAATCCCCCGCGCAGTCCTTCTCGACGCCGACATCCACGCCGAGGACCTCATCAGCGTCGCCTCGCCGAACCCCGACTACGCGGCCTTCTGGCGGTCCATGATGCGACTCGCTCACGAACTCGCCCAGAACAACGTCGTAGTCGTGTACTTCTCGACGATGCTGCCTGAACAGGCCCTCGCGAACAGCGACGTTCTCGGCTACTTCGACTCGGTGCACTTCTTGTGTCTGACCTGTCCGCCTGACGTCCTGCGCGCACGCCTCGACCGCCGCGTCGAAAGCGGCGCGGACCCCGCACGCGTCGAGGTGTGGCTGGATTTCGACAGAGCGCTGTTAGCAGCCGCGAGCGAGATACAGACGGCCACAGTCATCGATGCCGGTCGCTCGGTCGACGTAGTCGAGCATGACGTTCGCCACTGGATCAACGCCCACCTACACCGGCCCAGGACAGACTCGACCGCGTAAGCAAGCACGGCCGCCTCGGGGAGCGAAAGCGAGTCCCGGTGACAACCAGCACACGGTCGCGGGCGGGCCGCCTGCCGGGAGCGTGACGGACCGACGGCGATAGGCGACGAGCCGCCGCGCCCGAACGGCCCGATGCGACCCCAGCTGCCTTCCCAGGCGCGACACTCGTCCATCGCTGCAGAACACCTGGGACCCTGGGCTTCGCTGTCACCTGAGCAAGCCGCCGAGCTGCTGTCGCCGGTCGAGGCGAGCTGGTGGATTGCAGGAGGCTGGGCGCTCGACCTTCTGGTCGGACACCAGACTCGCACCCACGCCGACCTCGACATCCTGATCCTGCGCCCTGACCACCGCCTGTTTCGGTCGCATCTCCACGACTGGGATGTCCACGCCGCCGATCCTCCGGGATCGCTACGCCCGTGGCCGGTGAGCGAGACATTGCCCTCCGAGGCTCACGACGTCTGGTGTCGACGAAACGCGTCCGCACCATGGTCGTTCCAGTTCGTGATCGAGCACGTGGATGGAGAGGAGCGGGTGTTCCGGCGGGAAGAGGCGATTCGACGGCCAGTGGCGTCGCTCTCAAGTCGTGCGAGCCGACCCGGGATGCCTGTACTCGCGCCGGACGTCCAGCTGCTCTACAAGAGCAAGGGCATGCGCGAGAAGGGCGCCGCCGACTTCGACACGGTGCTGCCCTACCTCGCCGTCGCTGAGCGTGAGTGGTTGCGTCGCGCACTCCTTGCCACTCGGCCGGACCACGAGTGGATCGAGCGACTCTGAGCGGCGCTCTACCCGCCGCAGCCCCGGGTACCGATCGACGGTTCGTGTGCCGTGGCCGGCCTCGGCGCGCACGCCATCACCTTCGGATCCGTGATACACGCCTATGCGCCGGCGCGCTCGGTGAGGAACTGTTCGCGCTGTCTGCGCGCCGCTCCGCATCGACACTCTTCATCCTCACAGAACAGCGCGCCCGGATCCTGGACGATCATCTCTGTTGCATGCGGAGGACGTCCCGAAGTGAGATCACACGAGCGCGACAGACACCGATCGTGACCTCGCGCGTGACCGGACGCAGGATCGGCTCGATCTCGTCAAACCGGTGGCTCTGCCCGGGGATGTTGGGGAACTCAGCCCAGATACAGTCGGCGATCTTGGCGTATCGGTAGAAGCGCGAGCGCCCGAGGCGTTGCTCGGCCAAGTGCATCGCAGTGTTCACCGTGTGATCGACCCCCAAGAGCAGGACTTCGCCATCCAGGCTTGCGGCGGCGTCGATCGGTCCGAGCGGGCAATCCAGCCGCTCGGCGGCAATGACCTCGGTTGCGTGTGCGCCGACGGCTAGGAAGGAGAAGAGCGGGTGCTCGCCGCGGACATGTTCGTGGCTCACTCGCATCGCCTCGGCGATCGCGCCGAGCTCTCGATCGACAGGGAGCCCCCTCGAGAACGGCACTGCGCGGTCGAC
>JALYGD010000107.1 GCA_030777265.1 Actinomycetota bacterium
GACCGCATCCTCGACTTCGTCGAGCGCTCGCTCGCGTACTGATGGTGGCCCGCGACTTCCTGCTGCCCGACCTCGGCGAGGGGCTCGAGGAGGCCGAGATCGTGGCCTGGAATGTGAGCGTCGGTGAATACGTCGAGCTCAACCAGGACATTTGTGACGTCGAGACCGCCAAGGCGGTCGTGGCCGTGCCCTGCCCGTTCTCAGGGACGGTGCTCGAACGTTTCGGGGAGGTGGGCGACACCCTGGAGGTCGGCGCTCCCCTCATCCGGGTAGACACAGCGGCACCGGGTGAGGACGGCGCGGCGACCGCCCGCGAGGATGTAACCGTCGAAAGCGCCGAGGCCCGGGACGTTCTGGTCGGCTACGGCGAGAGCGTCGGCCCGTCCCGCCGCCCCCCCCGCAGCCGCGGCGAGATGGTGAAACCGCTGGCCAAACCGTCGGTGCGAAAGCTCGCGCAGAATTTGGGTGTCGACCTGGTCTCGCTTGCGCCCGGTTCGGGGCCGGGTGGGATCGTCACCGGCGCCGACGTCCGTGAGGCGGCTGGGGACACACCGTCAGTGGGGGAGCCCGGATCGAGCCTGCCCCTCTCCGGGTTACGCAAGCGGGTGGCCGAGAAGACGGTTCGCTCGCGCGCGGAGATCCCAGAGGCGACGTGCGGGCTGTGGGTCGACTGCACGGCTCTGTGGGAGGTCCGTAGCCGGCTCACCGCGGCGGCTGCGGCCGAAGGTGAGCAGGTCGCGCTCACTCCCTTCGCGCTCCTGCTGCGGGCCACCGTACTCGCGCTGCGGCGTTTCCCGATTCTCAACGCGAGGATCGACAAGGACGCCGGTGAGATCCGACTGGTCGAGGAGATCCATCTCGGGATCGCGACCGACGCCCCGCAGGGGCTGGTCGTGCCGGTGATCCGAAACGCCGAACGGCGCTCGACGCTCGACCTCGCGAGCGAGCTGCAACGACTCGTCGATGCCGCCAGGCGAGGCTTGATCGGACAGGAGGAGCTCGCAGGCTCGACCTTCACGGTGACGAACTACGGCGCGCTCGGCCTCGACGATGGCAATCCGGTCATCAACCATCCGGAGTCCGCGATCCTCGGCGTCGGGGCGATGAAACAGCGCCCATGGGTCGTCGAAGGTGAGCTTGCGGTCCGACGGGTCGCGAAGCTCGTCTGCGTCTTCGATCATCGGATCATGGACGGGGCCGAGGCGGGAGGCTTCCTCGGCTACCTCGGGGGCCTCGTCGAAGACCCTTCCCGCATGCTGCTGCGAGCCTGAGTGTCGGCATCCGAGCTGCTCTGGAACAGTGGAGCTGCGCTCCGGGATCAGGCGTACCGGCGAGACCCGGACCGGGGGTTGCCCTATCGTGCCAGCCGTCGAGGTTGACGGATCGTCCCGCGAGAGAGAGGCCCAGGACCATGACCTCAACCAGCGGCGCAGCGACGATCCGCGGACTCCTGGACAGCGGCGCCACCTTGAACATGCCCGGCGTCTACGACGCGCTTTCCGCCCGGTTGGCGGGTGAGGCCGGGTTCGAGGTGGTGTTCATCTCCGGCTATTCGGTGTCGGCTTCCCGCTTGGGCATGCCGGACTACGGCTACCTCACGCAGAGCGAGATCGTCGAGGCTGCCACGACGGTCTGCGCCAACACCCCCCGGCCGGTGATCGTTGACGCCGACACCGGCTACGGCAACCCACTCAACGCCATCCGCACCGCGCGGCTGCTCCACCGGGCCGACGCCGCCGGGCTGTTCCTCGAGGATCAGGAGTGGCCCAAGAAGTGCGGCCACTTCGCCGGCAAGCGGGTCGTCGAACGAGCGGAGTGGCTGGCGAAACTCCGGGCAGTCCTCGACCTGCGGGACGAGGGGGTGGACTTGTTCGTGGTTGCCAGGACCGACGCCCGGGCCGCGCTGTCACTGGACGAGGCGATCATCCGCGCCCAGGCGGCCCGCGATCTGGGCGTGGACGCCGTCTTCGTCGAGGCTCCGCAGAGCCTGGACGAGTTGGAGCGTGTCGCAAAGGAGGTGGACGATGTGGTTCGGGTCGCCAACATGATCGAGGGCGGACGCACGCCGCTGCTGACCCTCGCCGAACTGCACGACCTGGGCTACGACCTCGTCGTGACGCCGCTCAGTGGCCTGCTGGCGGTCACCCGTGCCTTACGGCAGGCCTACGGCGCGCTGCGGGACAAGGGCACGCTGCGGGACGACCTCGGCCTGCTCGTCCCTTTCGGCGACTTCGGCCCCGTGGTCGACCTCGACGCTCATCGCCGACTGGAACAGCGCTACGCCTGAGATCGCTGTTGCGGCTCGTTTCGGGACCGGACTCCTGACTGATCCGGCCGACCTTAGCCTGAGCCCCGAAACCTGAGGACAAGGACGCGTGGTGCGGCGGATTGATGCCTCCGAGCGGCGTGCCCGGCTGGGTCTGCGGCATCGTCTCGCGTTACGGATATCGTCCTGCGTCGACGTCGCCGGCGACCTGGTGGGCCTCCACTCTTCCGACGCGCCGTCGGTGCCGCTCGCCGTCCGGGCGCGCACAATCGACGTCTCGCCGGCGGATGTCGAGCACGCGCTGTACGACGACCGCTCACTGGCCCGCATCCTCGGGATGCGTCGCACCATGTTCGTCGTGCCCGTCGATCTTGTGCCGACCATCCACGCCGCTTGCACCCGGGCCTCAGCGCCACGCGAGCGCACGCGCCTCGTGCGGCTGCTCGAGGAGGCCGGCATCGCCGACGAGGGTGCCCGGTGGCTGAAAACCGTCGAGGAGGCCACCCTCTCAGCGCTGCAGGCGCGTGGACAGGCCACGGCCATGGAGCTGTCCGAGGACGTGCCGGAGTTGCGCGAGCAGATCCTGTTCGGCAAGGGCAAGAGGTGGGAGGGCAAGGTCGGGGTTTCGACGCGGGTGCTGTTCCTGTTGGCGACGGAGGGGCGCATCCTTCGCACCCGACCGCGGGGATCGTGGACGAGTACCCACTATCGGTGGGCACCGTTGCGGTCGTGGTTGGGGGTGGATGTGGATGCCCCGCCCACCGAGCCGGCGCGGACGGAGTTGGCGCGCCGTTGGCTGGCCACGTTTGGTCCCGCCACCTTCGACGACCTCGTGTGGTGGACGGGCTGGACGGTCTCCCAGACGAGGCGCGTGCTGACAAGACTCGACCCCGTCGAGGTGGATCTCGAGGGCGTGACCGGCCTCGTGCTGCCCCACGACCTGGGCCCCGTCGATCCGCCAAGTCCATGGGTCGCGCTGCTGCCGGCCCTCGACCCCACGGTGATGGGCTGGGCCAAGCGCGACTGGTACCTCGCCCAGCACCGGGCGGCGTTGTTCGATCGCAACGGCAACGCCGGTCCTACCGTGTGGTGGAACGGCCGGGTGGTGGGCGGATGGGCGCAGCGCCCCGACGGGGAGATCGTTCTGCGGTTGCTGGAGGACGTCGGTTCCGATGCGGTCGTCGCGGCCGAGGCCGAAGCCGCCCGCCTGGCCGAATGGCTGGGTGACGTCCGGTTCGTCCCCCGGTTCCGTACTCCCTTGGAGAAAGAGCTCTCCGCCAGCGGTGAGCGGTCACCGCAGCAGGTTCCGAGACCTTCCTAGACTCGGCCTCCGAACCCAAGCCTCGGAGCACGTCCTCTTGCGAGCATGACGACGGGCGGCATGCGGGGGGCGAAGCGCCGCGCGCTGGTTGCTCCCTCTGTAGGGAACGACGCGAAGTCCGTCACGACCGAAGAAGGTCGCGGTGGAGCTCGCCAGTTGAACGAGGTCGCGGGCGAGTCGGGTCGCGGCCTAGTTGCGGCCGCGGCCGGAGAGTGGCGCCTGGGCGCTGTCGGGCCCCGCTGGGGGGTTGGTCTGCACGGGTTCGTGCTCGTGGCTGGTCTGACTGCTCTCGTGATGGCCAGCAGAGGGCATTGGTTCGTCATCGACGAGTGGGCTTTTCTCACCGACCGTGATCTGGGGGACGTGCGGGGCCTGTTCGTGCCGCACAACGAGCACTGGTCGACCTTGCCGATCGTGCTGTGGCGGGGGCTGTTCGCCGCGGTCGGGCTGCATTCGTACTGGCCCTACCAGCTGGTGGC
>JALYGD010000108.1 GCA_030777265.1 Actinomycetota bacterium
GATGGCGGTGAAGCAGCTTCATGGCCACGTCACGCTCGAGCACCTCATCGAGCGCCTGGAACACCGTCGCCATGCCACCGCGGGCAATCTCCCGCCGCAACCGGTAGCGGTCGCCGAGCAGGGTGGCTGTTCTCGAAGGGCCATTCGACACGCCGCGCATGGTAGGGCACCACCTCGCATCGCTCACAAGCAGCTAGGAGCTCGCCCTCTCCGTAGCGGTTCCGGTCAGCCGGGCGGGTGACGCGCATGGTTCGCGAACCGCTGTTCGAGAAGGTTGAGGCGGGAGGTGAGGTCGCCGACCGCATGCCGGAGCCCACTGATCTTCGGGTTCAGCTCCTGGATCGTCTTGCGGAGCTCAGACACAGCTCCGCGAAGCTCAGCGACAGCCGCCTCCTGAGCCTCATTTTCGGCTTCCAGACGCGAATCGAGGTTGGTGAGACGACGGTCCAAGTCGGCGAGATGCTGCTCCGCGCCGTCAAGTCGTCCTGGGACGTTGGCCTGAGCGGAGGTGCTGAGCTGGACCGCAGCGAGCTGCGTTTCGACCTCGTCGAGGCGACGATGGAGGTCGGCTTGGACGTTGCCTTGAGCGATCACCTCGTCCCGCAACTGACCGGTGAAAGGCTGCGAGCAGCTTCCAAGCAGCCCGGCGGTGAGCGCGAGGGGTAGCAGAAAGCGCATAGCCACACCCTGCCGCCGGCAATCGACGAGGGCAAGCACCGCCCACCGCTCCTACCCTGCAACCAGCCGCCAAGCAACAGAGCCGGGAGGGACCAACCGGAGGCACGCATGGCACGGATGGAGACCTTCGAAGCCGGCTTGGAGGCCCTGGGGTTCGTCGACCAGGGCTCGAGCCGGCGTGGTGGGCGGGTGTGGACGCTCGAACTGAACCGATTCTTGACCTTCACTATCCACGACTTCGACAAGGACGTGCTCTTGACCTGGGCTTTCGCGCTCGGCGAGTTCGTGATTGAACAGGGCATGCAGATCGGAGCCGGCGAGACGACTTTCCAAGAGCTCTATCCGCGAGCCGACGTGCGTCTACCATCCGACCCCGCGGCGGTGGAGGGAGAGATCGTTCGCACCCTGCGTCAGCTTCGGTTCGACCTCGGCGACCCGGCCCTCTGAAACGGATGCGAGCATGGGTGATCACGCTCGAGCGCGACGCTCCGGACCGTGGCCGGTCATGGCTGGGGACGCTGACCGTGACGTACCGGTCGGCGACCTCCAGCTCGTGGATTGGCGGCGCCTCGGTCGTCGCCTCTGGCTCCTCGCGCTCGGCTGGGCCGGCTTGGCTGCGCTCGGCATCGGGGCGACGACGGCGCTGAGCGGTGACCCGGCTGCGGCCGGAGCCCTGTGGGCTGGCATTGCCGCGCTCGGATTCCCGGCTTCGGTGGTGGTAGCGGTGGCGCTGTCGGCCGTCGGCGGCACGCTGCGGGCCGGTGAAAGCCGAGAGCGGCTCGCCGGCGGCGATGTCGGGCTCATGCCGCCGCAAGTCCGTCCACGGCGCCCCGTTCAGCGGAAGGGTGAAGGGGGCGAAGGCGCTTGACGCCGTTTCCGAGCCTGTCGCCCACCGGCGAGCGCCGTCAGGCCCGACTTGCCGACGCTCGCCTCCAGGCCGTCGTGACCGCCCGACGCATGCAAGGAGACCTGCATTCCTTCCTCGCCGCCCTCTTGGCGGGCAGCGTCGACATCTGCCGGCTACGCGACGACACTGCCAGCGAAGACGAGCTGCGCGCGGCGGCGGACACGTTTCGACGCGCGTGCGAACGGGCAGGAGCGCTTTTCGTCGTGGACCGCTTGCCCGGCCTCGCGGTGCAGGTCGGCGCGGACGGCGTCCATGTCGGCCCGGTCGACGTCGATCCCGATCACGCTCGTCGTGTGGTGGGCCCTGACCTCCTTGTCGGACGCACCGCGCGCACCGTCAGCGACGTCGACGCTGCCGCCGACGAAGACGTCGACTACCTGGTCATCGAGCCCGGGTCGGAGCCTGAGCTGGCCCCGTACGCAGCCCATCGGGCGAGCCACCCCTGGTTTCTAGCAGGTGACATCGGCCCTGTTACCGTCGAGACGGTTCTTGACGAGGGCGCACGCCGCATCGTCGTTGATCGCTGCCTCGCCGCCACCGAAGACCCCGAAACAGTTTGCTGGGCGTTGCGGCGGGCGCTCGCACGCCGGCGAGGAAAGTGAGCGGCGTTCGGCAGGAGCGACGCGAGAGGAGCCGTCTTGGGTCTCCTAAGACGGCGATGTACTGAGAACGGAGGTCGCTCCATGTCAGTCTCCACGGCGAGGCACGCTACGGGCACACTTCCCAATGTCGTCTACAGGAACCTCGACTCGCCCCTCGGTCCCCTCCTCGCGGTCGCAACGGAACGAGGACTCGTCCGCCTCGCCTTTCCGATGGAGGACACCGGCGAGGTGCTGAAGGAAATATCCTTACGCGTGTCGCCTCGTATCCTCGATCTGCCGGCCACGGCCTCAGGCGCCGGCCGGGCTGGGCGCCTCGACGAGATCAGCCGAGAGCTCGACGAGTACTTTCGCGGCCGTCGACGAGCCTTCGCTGCAACCATCGACTGGTGCTTGACCGGCGGGTTCACCCGGCGCGTGCTCGAGGCCGCCACCGCGATCCCCTACGGTGACACCGCCACCTATGCGCAACTGGCAGCGGCGGCCGCAAGCCCCCGTGGGGCGCGGGCGGCCGGCAGTGCGCTCGCAGCGAACCCCGTGCCCGTCGTCGTGCCCTGCCACCGCGTGACCCGG
>JALYGD010000109.1 GCA_030777265.1 Actinomycetota bacterium
AAGGCCTCCGCCGGGGTGCACCGGCCGAGCGCCCGATGGGGCCGCACCTTGTTGTAGTAGGCGCCGAAGTGATCCAGCTGGGCCTGGAGCTCGGCCAGCGTGGCCGGCCGGGGCTGTTTGGCCAGCCACCGCTTGAGCGTCTGGTGGAAACGCTCCACCTTCCCGCAGGTCTGAGGGTGGTAGGGCCGGGAGTGCTTGTAGGCAACCCCCAGGCGAGCGAGCTCGTTCTCCATGGCACAGCGGCCGTGGCGGGCCTCGCCAGGGGCCTTAGCTGCCGTCAGACAGCCGCAACTACGGCGGGGCCCCTGACCCCGTTGGTGGAATCACGCTCCTGCTTGCCCTCCGACTTCCCGTGGTCCTCGACGTCCAGATCGTCGAGGTCGGCGTCGCCAAGGACACCGCAGCCCGAGCACTCGTCTCGCCGGTCACGGCCTTCTGGCTCATCAACGCCAGCACGAGTCGCAAACAGGGAGTTCGTCTGCCGAGCGGCGTCTGGGTCCTTCTAGGTCCAAAACGGTTGGCGGGCGAGGGCTACCGTTGGGACTGTGCCCACACGCCAGCGCCTCTACCGGTCCCGCTCACACCGGCTCCTTGCCGGCGTGTGTGGTGGCTTGGCGCAGTTCTTCGGCGTGAATCGGACCCTGGTCCGGATCGCTTTCGCGCTCTTCGGGCTGTTCGGCGTCGGGGAGGTCGTGTACCTCCTTCTCTGGCTCATCGTCCCCAAAGAGCCCAGGTAACGGTTCTTTGGTTCCCGGTGGAGGGAAGGAGCCTCCCTTCAACCGCAAAAGGAAGGCTCCTTTCCCACCGAAGGGGAACGTGGGGGTGTGCCGTTCCGAGGTCGTTCCCCGACGCACAATGTACCTTCCCCCAAACTGAGCGTCAGTAGGTGCTTCGCTGCTATAGCGCGTGTTCGTCAGGCTCGGTGCACGAGCAGGAGGAGTGCCATGCCCCCCACCGTCCGAGACGTCATGACCTTCGACCCGGTCGCTCTGGAAGCGAGAACGTCCCTGGCCGAAGCCGCCCGGAAGATGAAGGAGCGCGCATCGGCGACGTGATGTGCTCGACGGTGACCGCTGTGCCGCGTGGTCACCGATCGCGACATCGTCGCGGGCACTGGCCGAGGACCGGGACCCGAACGGCACCAAACTCGGAGAGATCTGCAGCGGAGAACTCGTCACCATCTCGCCTGGAGACGATCTGACGGTCGCCGGCCGGCTCATGCCGGAGGATGCGGTGCGGCGGTTGCCCGTGGTGGAGGGCGGCAAGCCGGTCGGCACCATCTCCATGGGCGACCTCGCCGTGGAGCGCGACCCCGACTCCCCCCTGGCCCAGGTCAGCGCCGCCTCCCCCAACACCTAGGCGGTCTCGGCAACCAGTTTCCAACGAGCTGCGAGGGCGTAACGGTTCTCCTTCGGCCGGAAGGTGGGCTGTGATGAGGACCGGAGCTTGATCGGGCCGAGGACGAAGGGCGTGCATCGCGCTGTCATTCACCAAGACGTAGCCCGGTACCACATAGTGCTCCCGGTCTCGGGTACAGGGGCGTCATGCATTCGCGCAAGAAGCTTCTGGCTGCCGGCTTGGCCGCCCTCCTGTTTCTGGGGGGAACTGCTACCGCCTGCGGCGACGATGCTGGAGAAGACGAGATGGGCGAGATGGAGATGAACGACGAAGGCGAGTGATCGGCACCTTGCGCTCCTCGGTGGGCTCCCTCACGCTGATCGAACATGTCCTGGCTCTCGACGGGTGGAAGGATCCCTGGGATGGCCCACAGCATCGAGGTGCAGGAACAGGGAACGGCGGTGGGGTTCTCGTTCCAGGAGATGCTGCGCTACAGCGGGCCTGGCAGCCCGGGGGGCGTTGCGCTGGGCTTGAAGATGATGGAGCGGGCCTTCGCCCTCCTTGAACCGGACGGCCCGGTGGAGCGGCGAGAGGTCATCGTGCACACGGCCTTTCGTGGACCGGGAGCGCGAGACGCCTGCGAGCTGGTCACTCGCGGGCTCACCGAGGGCCGGTACGTTGTCGACCCGGCGCTGGAGCGGCCGGAGCGGGGTGACACGCTCCGAACCTTCGCCTTCCGGGCCAGTTACCGCGGCCGTACCGTGTCGCTGGTGCTGCGGGAAGGCTTCGTCACCGACGAGTTCGTGCGGCTGGCGCAGTCGTCGGACCTCACCAGCGAGGAGCAGCAGCACTTCGCCACGATGAAGCAGGCGTTGGCCGACCAGCTGTTGGCCACGGACGCCGTCGATGTGTTCGACGTGGCGTAGGGCCCGCTGCTGTGTCCACCGGCGGCCGAGCTGCCCACGTCACCGATTCCTCCTGGGACGGAGAACCGGTCGTTGGGGAAGTGCCGCGCCAGGTGCATCCGCCCGTCAGGGCACGGTCGGCTTCACCGGTCGGTACTCGGGCTGCCACATCATGTCCTGCACCTGCTCGACGACATCGTCGACACCAGCTCTCGCCAGCCCGTCAGCGACGGCGCGTTCGGCCACCGCCTCCGCGACGACGGCGGAGACCGCCCGCAAATTCTCGACCGCGGGCAACAGCGACGCGCCCGGGCCACTGACGTCGACGAGCGCTGCCACCGCCTCCGCCGCCGCGGCAAGCATCCCGTCGCTGATCCGCTCCGCCCCCGCCACGATCGTCCCCAGGCCGAGCCCTGGGTAGAGGAGGGCATTGTTGGCCTGCCCGACGACATGGGTCAGCCCTTCGTAGGGGACCGGATCGACCGGAGTCCCGGTTGCGATCAGGGCGCGGCCCTCGGTCCAGCGGATCAGGTCCTCCGGCATCGCCTCGATCCGCTCCGTGGGATTCGAGAGCGGGAAGATGATCGGCCGCTCCGTGTGGCTCGCCATCTCGCGGATGATCTCTTCGTCGAACGCTCCGGCTGCCGTGGAGGTGCCGATCATCATCGTCGGCTTGGCATTCGCCACGACCTCGGCCAAGCCGATCACGCTGTGGTCGCCGCGACGGTGCCAGTCGGCTACTTCGCGGGCGGGTCGGGCGTAGGGAACCTGGAAGTCACGCAGCTCGCTCATGTCGTCGGTCAGCAGCCCGGGTCTGTCGACCGCCCAGAACTGGCGGATGGCGTCGTTGCGGGGGACGCCATCGCGGATCATCGCGTCGCACAGCTGGTCGGCGATGCCGATCCCGGCCGTCCCCGCTCCGAAGATCAGGATCCGCTGTTCCCTGAGGGGGATGCCGCTGATCCGGGTCCCAGTGAGGGCAGCGGCGAGCACTACCGCCCCTGTTCCCTGCATGTCGTCGTTGAACGTGCAGATGCGATCCTTGTACTTCTCGAGAATGCGGCGGCCGTTGGCTGGCCCGAAGTCCTCCCAGTGCAAGAGCGCCTTCGGGAACGAGCTTCCGACCGCTGACACGAACGCGTCGATGAACCCGTCGTAGCGCTCTCCTCGCAGCCGAGAGTGACGGTTGCCGAGGTAGTCCGGGTCGTTCAGCAGCTCCTCGTTGTTCGTCCCGACGTCGAGGACCACCGGGATGACCCGAGCCGGGTCGATGCCGGCGCCGGCGGTGTAGACGGCGAGCTTGGCGATGGCGATCCCGATGCCGCCGATGCCCCAGTCGCCGATGCCGAGGATCTGCTCCCCGTCGGAGGCGACGATGAGATCGACGTCGTCGGGCCCGAGAGCCAGGTTCGCAAACGTGCGGCCGATGGCGGCGGGGCCATCGATCGACAGGTAGACACCGCGGGGCCCTCGGTATTCGTGGCTGTACCGCTTGATCGCCTCGCCGACAGTCGGCGCGTAGATGACCGGGAACATCTCCGAGAGGTGGTCGGTCAGGAGCCGGTAGAACAGCACCTCGTTGCGGTCGTGCAGCGCCGCCAGATACACGTTCTTCAGCAGGTTGCCCTGCTGCGCCCGGTACTGACCGTATGCCCGCCGTGCCTGCTCGTCGATGGTGAGGACAGCC
>JALYGD010000110.1 GCA_030777265.1 Actinomycetota bacterium
CGTTACGAGGCGCATGTCCTCGTCCGGTCATCGGTCGAACCTACCGGGGTAGAACCCCGCCGCGGATCACCGTCCCCCTGCGCCCGCGGGACGAGGGCCTTCCTGCCAAGTGTCGTACTAGCTTCGCTGCCACCTACTGGCAGGAATTGCGGTTCCGGATCCTCATCACGCTGATGTACGTCGACGGAGAGCGACCGCGGCGAGCATGATGAGCGCGAGGATCACCAGCGGTTGAACGAGCCGAAGGCTTACGACGTTTGGTACTTCGTGCGCGACCGACCCACCCCGCGGATCCCCGATGGCCGCAAGTCCTTCCAAAAGCTGCACGAAAGCAAGCCCGGCTGCCGAACAGCTGGCGAATCTCGATACGAATGCCGCTGTCCCGTTGCGGAACAACCATGTCGCCGTCGCGACCACCGTCGCAGCGAACACAAGATGGAGGACCGCGTGTTCTGCCCCGACGTCAATGTCAAACGGTATGCCCAGTGCTGCACCCAGACCGAACCCCGCCAGCAGCCCGAGGAAGAGCACCAGCGCTTGTCGAGCCGGTGTAGCTCGGTCCCTACTGCCCGTCGCCATGGGTCGATGTTGTCATCGATTTCGACCGGTGGCCTCGACGGCTCGACGGTGAGCATGGCCTCCCGGTCGCTTGGCGGCGAGGCGAGCGGGAATGGGCGATCGGGGCGGGTACACCATCGGGTATCTGGAGGAGGCGGCTGGTGGAGCTGGTCATCCTGTGTGGACTGCAGGCGTCGGGGAAGTCGACATTTCGTCGAGAGCGGTTCCCGTGGCATGTGGTGGTGAGCAAGGACCTGTTACGGAACAACCGGCGCAGGGATCGACGGCAACGCAACTCGTCGCCGAGGCGCTGTCGGCCGGCCAGTCGGTCGTGGTGGACAACACGAACCCGGCGCCGGAGGACCGTGCCGCTCTCCTCGAGATCGGACGACGGCTGGCCGCCCGGGTGATCGGCTTCTACTTCGAGCCCACTTCGAGGTCAGCGTCGAGCGCAACGCCGCCCGCTCCGGCGGGGAGCTCGTACCGCTGGTCGGCTTGGTTGACGTTGCCCGCCGGCTCCGAGTGCCCCGTGCCGAGGAGGGCTTCGATGAGCTGTGGATCGTGACGGACCACCAGCGGGGAGTTCGTGGTGGCGCCCATGTTCGGGGACGACCCGTGGGTGACAAGAGAGCTCGAGCTGGACGACGGTCGCAGCTCAGGTGAACCGGGGTTGGGTGAGGTCGAGGTACTCGTCGATCGTGACCGCGGTCATCCACTCCTCGAACATGGCCTGCATCTCCGGCGGTAGCTCCTTGCCCTCGTTGAGGCGGGCCTCGGCCTCCGATGTGAAGTAGATCGCGTCCGTGTACGACCCGTCGGCATGGATGACGGTGACATCGCCGATGACGTCCGGTCGGTGGTTCGCCACCGCTGCCTCGAACTCGCCCATTCGCGACCGGAGCTCGTCGAGCTTGGCCCGGTCCAGGACCCGCCCTCGCATGACCTGGACGAAGCCGGCGTCGTTCGACCCGCCGCCCCGCATCGTGATGACCTCTCCGCCGTTCTGGAAGTTCACCTCTTCCAGCGTCTTCTCGATCTCGGCCCACCACGCCCTCTGCTCAGGGCGGTCGTTGTTGCGCAGGGTTGCTTCCTCGGACTCGAAACGGGCAAGCACGATCAGGCGTCCGTCGTCGGTCACACCGCTGGTGCTGCCGAGGAACCCCTCCGCGCCCGGTCGTAGCTCCCGCTCCCAGCGATCGACTTGACGCCACATGCTCTGGGCATCGACCACCTTGGCGGTGATCACCTGGACGAACATTCCACCCTCTCCCTTGCGTTGGTGCCGTCTGTTGCACGGCACTTCGCCTGTCGAGCTTATGTGAGAGCGAAGCCAGACTCGACGAGGCGGTCGGGCGCGTACGGCAACCAGCGGTGCCAGCCGGTCTGCAGGCGACAGGCGAGGTTGATCGGCCGCGTTGCCCGGAGCGACAGCGTTGCCTGGGCGCGGTGCCCCAGTCAGTCCCGGACGTAGCCGCCGGCTAGCCGGAATCCCGCCCGACGTCGAAACGCTCGTCGTACAGGGCCTTGGCCTCGTCGACCAACTCGTTCGAGAGGTAGGCGACTGGCTGAGGGTTCTCCACCACGGGCTCGTTGTCCGGGCCCCGGGACACCACCCGGCCGGTGAGCACCCACGGCTTGAGCTCCTCCTCGGACTCGTCCTTCAGATGGGCGTACTGGCACAGCTGACGGGCCACCCAGTCCTCGAGCGGCCGCGTCCACCACGGCTCCGGATCGAGCGGGTTGACGGACACGCCGGGGAGCGGCAGCCCGCTCTCGTAGTCGCGGCTCTCCCGCTGCGCGTCGTCGTCAGGGCCCTTCGAGTACCTCACGAAGAGCGGCCGACCCTGACCGATGAGCTCGATCAGGTCCCCGAGCGCGGCCAGCACGCGAGCGTCGTCCCGTTCGCGCCTCTCCGTGTCGGACATCTCGCCGGTATCTCCCCCCCGTTCCGCCGGAAGTATCCGGTGATCCAGGACACCGGTCGGTTCCGTCGTGACACGCCATGGGGGAGGTGCCCCACAACCGCCTCCCCGCAGAGTGAGGCCAGGCGTCGCGGGATGATGACCGCAAGCTCCTCAGGTCAGTTGGAAGAGGCGGCGAAGGCGGACGACGGCGGCACGAGAGCCGTCGAATCGAAGCTTCCCGCTCTCCTCTGCGTCGGCGACGCCGATCTCGCCGCGCCGGACATCGAGAAGGACGGCGGGATCAGCTGTCAGTGTCGCAGTTGGCAATCGGGCGTCGGTGGGGTTGATCCGGATCCGGCCCCTCGACACCTCCATGACGACGGCGAGCTCACCCAGTTGCGCACCGAAGGCCTCGTCGACTTCGGCCGCCAGCTCCGGGCGGAACCACGCTCGCAGGCCAGCCAGAACTGCCGTGGACGTGGGGACGGGCTGGTCCGGGCGTTGGTCGCCCAGGCGGGACAGGCCCCACTCGCCGAGCGCCAACAGCACGGGCTCGAGCGCGACGCCCTCCTCGGTGAGCTCGTAGACGGTGCTGGCTCCGGGGGGTGGTCGCTGGACGCGGCGGATGACGCCGTGGCGCTCGAGGTGAGCGAGGCGGTCGGCCAACAGGTTCGTCCACATGCCTGGCAGTGCTGCCCGCAGGTCGCTGTAGCGGCGGGCGCTGACCAGCGGTCCCGCTGCCGACGCTCGTCGGCGTGCAGCTGTACCGGGTCATCGGCGCCATGTTCCTGGTCGCCTTCGCCCAGGACCGACTGCCGGCCGAGTTCGCCCTCCCCGCCGGCATCGGCGACGTCGCCGTGGGCCTCACCGCCCCCCTCGTCGCCTACGGACTGGTCCGTCGGCGCCGTTGGTCCCGTCGGGCTGCGCTCACCTGGAACG
>JALYGD010000111.1 GCA_030777265.1 Actinomycetota bacterium
GGCGTGGAGGCGACCCCTGCACGTGGTGGTGGTCGTCGACGAGCGCCGCCGCGAAGAGCGGATCGTCACGGTGTACGAGCCCGATCCGAACCTATGTCGAAGGATTACCGTAGGAGGCGCTGATGCGCTGCGAACGATGCGACCAAGTGGACCGGCGACCGGTCAACCGGGCCAAGCTCGCCGAGCGTGACGGCAGGGTCGCCGCCGTCCTCGAGGTTCCGATGCAGGAGTGCCTGGCGGAACGAATCGACCCGACCGCTTGCTCAGAGTGACAGTCCGAGACCCTGTTCGGGCGGCTCAATCTCCAGCTCCCGTCCGAGAGCCCGGTCGAGGCGGCTGATCGCCGCGGCGACCGCCCGGTGGCTCGTTGAGTAGGCGTCGTTGTCCATTGGGCGGGGCTGGCGGCCGAGCGGGGTACCTTCTTCGAGGCCGAACGCAGTTTGATGCTGCATCAGCTGGCCCGCTGTGTCCTCCCAGAGCGCTTCGGTCGGGCGCGCGGATGGCCGTGGGCCCAGGCGATCGACCACGTAGGCAGGCGCTTCGGTCGCTCGGTTCGTCCCTCTGGCACGCCGGTCTTCTTCGAGGCGGCGGGCGATGGTGTGGCTCTCCCCCACTAGGTCCCGCCCTGCGTGCATGTCTAGGTTTGCCCGGGAGAGCCGGTCCTTCAGGGTCGCTTCCTTGGCGTCCAGCTCGCGTAGCTCCGTCCGGAGCTCGCCAAGTGCCCTCGGCAGCCACTGGGACTCCCTCCGCGCTGCCTCGAGTTCGTGGCGGTGCGACCGCCGGTGGAGCGGCCGGTCGTGTTGAGCGAGGACCTCCTGAGCGCGTGCGCAGCGTCCCTCGAAGTCACGGCACGACAGGTCGAGGGTCTGGCGGCGATGTTCGAGCGACTCCAGCTCGCGCTGGCACAACGTGATCTCGAACTCGGCTTGCCTCCGGTGACGGTCGATCTCGTGCGCCCGCTCCAGAAGCTGCCGGAGCATCTTTGGTCCGAGCAGGCGCCGATCAGCTGCACTGGCCAGACCTTCTCCGCCTTCCGGCTTGGCCTGCGCGAGCTCCGCGCGCCGGCCGAGGGCGGGGCGGTCGATCCAGCTCCGGGCGAGCGACTCCGTCATCACGTCGACGGGCGTCTCCTCTCCCTGGCACACCACGAAGACGTCGTTCGACGTCCGCCCTCGAGTCATCGGGACGTAGATCCCGGCGGCGTTCGTACCGCCGTCGAGGAAGAGGAACGATCGGTCCACGGTTCGCCCCTGGCTGGCGTGGCTCGTGGAGGCGTAGGCCAGTTCGACGTGATCCTGGACGTAGTCGGGCGGGACCTCCACACGCCCCGTGTGACCGACCAGAGTGAGGCCCCCGTCGCCGTGGACGGCGGTGACGGCCCAGCGGTCGCGGTTCTTCACCATCAGGTTCCGGTCGGTGACGAGTTGGCGGGCGTTCTGGCGGGTGGCGACAGCGTCGCCGACATGGATTTTGTACGGCCCCACGTCGATGGCCCGTCCGGTGCCGATGTCACCGGCCTCGAGGCGCAGGCGCTGGGCTCGCTGGTTGAGGAGCACGACAGTCTCGGTCGTGGGCGCCATCATGGCCACGATCTGCTCGCGCTGGGTTGCCTCCCACCAGCCTCGCACCACCGCTTCTCGCATCTGAGCGGCCGTGCCTCCGTGGAGCCGACCGTGCTGTTCGTACACCTCGATCACTGACAGGTCGCCGCGCCGGAGCCGCAGGCTGGCGTCGCGCTCCCACGCCTCGCCGAAGCGGTGGACCCGACCGAGCTCGATGGCACCGAACGTCTCCACCAGATGGCCGAACATGCCCGAGCGACCCACGGCCGCGAACTGCAGAGGGTCGCCGATGAGTGCCAGGCGCCAGGAACGCCGATCGGCGAGGTCGAACAGCTCGGCCAGCTTCGGGGTCGGGGCCATGGCCGACTCGTCAAGGATGAAGGTTGCGCCGGCCGGCAGGTCGTAGCGGTGGTCAGGTGGCCGGTCGAGGCGGTGCTCGATTAGCAGCTTGTCGAGAGTGTCGGCGGCGACCCCGGTGTCGGCCGCCAGGACCTCAGCGGCAGCGGCCGAGGGGGCGAGGCCGAAGACCGGTCGCCCTTCCCGTCGCAGTTGTTCGACGGCGGGCCGGAGCGCGGTGGTCTTGCCGGTGCCGGCCGGACCGACGACGAGCACGACTTGGTGACTGCCGGCGACAGCGGCGGCGACGTCCAGCTGGACGCCCGTCAGGCCTTCGTCGGCGCCGGTGACCGCAGCGTTGTCCTCGCCCCTCACCGCCAGCCGGTGCTCGGCCTGGGCGAGGAGGCGCTCCTCCT
>JALYGD010000112.1 GCA_030777265.1 Actinomycetota bacterium
GCCGTCTTAGGAAACCTAAGACCGCTCCTCTCGCGTCGCTCCTTCGGAGCGCCGCTCACTGGTCGGCAGCCGTTTCAGGCTCGACGATCTGCTCCTGCAGGTAGAGGTCAAGATCGTTACGGCGCACCCGGTAGTTGCGGCCGACGCGGACAGCCGATAACTCGCCGGTGCGAATGAGCCGGTAGACGGTCATGGTCGACACACGCAGCAGACCGGCAACCTCGGCCACCGTCAGCAGTTCGTTCATCCTGGGCAGTCTAACTCCCGGGTAACCACCCGACTTCCGTCAGTTCAGTCGGGTCGGGAGCCCTCCCGGCTGTCTGCACTGTCAGCGGTCGAGTCCGTGGTGGGGGAAGACGAACTCACGCACCGCCTCGACCGACCGCCGCGCCGCGTCTTCGACCCGGCCACGAGTCTGGGCATCGATCCCCGCCGGCTCGTCACGAAATCTCAAGGGGGGGTCGCCGACCCTGCGACTGCGCGCAACGTCGCGCCAGTTCTGGGGGACCGCGTCGGGGAGGCTGAAGCCGCTCATCTCGGCAAAATACGTGGCCCAAGCTCGCGGCACGACCTGAACGATCTGGTAACCCCCACCCCCTGTCGCCAACCATCTGCCATCGGCGGTTTCGTGGGCGAGTTGATGGAGGCGCCGCGCGATCTCACCGTAGTCGTTGACCGTCAGTGCCAGGTGAGCGAGAGGGTCAGTGGCATGGGTATCGCAGCCCAGTTGGGTGACGAGCACGTCGGGATTGAACGAGCGGACCAGAGGCTCGGTGACCGCGTCGAACGCCTCGAGCCACACGTCACCGGTGGTGCGCGGACTGAGAGGCAGGTTCACCGCGGATCCCCTGGCTCCTTCACCGCCGATGTCGTCCGGCCAGCCTGTCCCCGGGAAGAGGTAGCTGCCGGACTCGTGCAGGGAGACGGTCAAGACCCGCGGGTCGTCGTAGAAGATCGCCTCGACCCCGTCACCGTGGTGAACGTCCACGTCGATGTAGGCGATGCGATCGGCGCCGTTCTCGAGCAGCCAGTTGATCGCGACCGCCGGGTCGTTGTAGATGCAGAACCCTGACGCCCGGCTGCGCATCGCGTGATGGAGCCCCCCGGCGGGGTTGAAGGCATGCTTCGCTTCGCCCTGCCAGACGCGACGCGCCGCCTCCTTCGAGGCCGCGCACACCCGCATGGACGCCTCGTGCATGCCCGCGAAGATCGGGTTGTCACCAGGACCGAGGCCGTACTCCCAGGCGTGGGAGCGCCCGGACCTCTGGCTCGAAAGCCGCTTGACGGTGTCCACGTAGTCAGCATCGTGGACCTGGAGAAGCTCGTCCTCGGTGTACGAACCGGCAGGGACCTCCACGGCGCGACCGCCATCGCAGATCTCCAGCGCGCGGATGAGTTCGACGGTCAGTTCGACCCGGACCGGCTTGAGCGGGTGGGTCGGACCGAAGTCGTACTCCAGTTCGCCGTCCCAGACGAGCGCGACAGGACCAGCCGCATCCGCCTGCTCTCCTGCCATGAAGGCCCCCGTCTCGACGTACGCCGAGCCTAGTCGTTCAAGGCGCGCTAACGCCCTTCGGGCTGCTGGAGCGTCCTCGACATGTGCACATGCGCTGAGCCGCCGGACGACGGTGTCGGCGGTAGGAGGGTGGGCGGAAACTCCACCACTCCCCCCTCGAGCGACGGCAACCCGGTGTACCCCTCGGTTGTCCGTGATCGTCGAAAGCCTCGGGGTGAGGTGCTGGCGAACACCCAGACGAAGACGCAGGCGGAGGTGAGAACGATGGTGGGTCCGGACTGCACGTCGAGGTGGTAACTGGCGATCATGCCGACGAAGCCCGAAGCCGTGCCGATGATGGTGGAGAGCAGCAGCATGCGCTTGAAAGAGTTCGTGAGCATCCGCGCCACTGTCGGCGGGATGACGAGGGCGGCGGCGATGAGTGTGACACCGAGCACCCTCATGGTCACCAGCACGGAAGCTGCGAGAACGAACATGAGCAGCGCGTCGACCGTGGCCGTTCTGACGCCCGAAACGTCAGCGACCTCTGGGTCGAAGCTGGTGAACAGCAGGGGCCGGTAGGCGAAGAAGACGATCGCTGCAGCTATCGAGCTCACGACGCCGACGGCGAGGACGTCGCTGTCTCCGACACCGAGGATGCTGCCGAACAGGGCAG
>JALYGD010000113.1 GCA_030777265.1 Actinomycetota bacterium
GCCAGCACGATCGTGACCCCCGCAAGGACGACGGAGGACAGCACTCCCCCGAGCACCGAGATGACGAGCAGGTCCCACAGCGGGATCGACGGAAGCCCGATGAGGACGCTCACGAGCTTCGCGAGCAACGCGATCCCCGCGGTGGTCGTCAACGTCAGCAGACTGGCCGCCTCGACCTGACGGCCCAGGAAGCTCGAGCGCCCGAGTTCGCGGTCGAACTCTCCGGTGTGGATGCCGGTGGCGAGCCGCGAAGCGAGGGCTCCGAAGTTGTTGCCCCGCATGCCGATAGCGGCAGGGATGAGCAGGAGCAGACCGGGCAACTGCTCGAGCCGTCCGGTCGCCGAGCCGAGCACGAGCCCAGCGACGAGCGTCGCAACGAGCCCGAGGGCGAGCGCGGACAGGCCGCGGCGGATGGCGGCGCGCTCGGTCCGCCAGTAGCGGACCACTTCGGTGGCGGGCAACCCGAGGGCACGCAGTGTTCGGGCCGCCGGTGCCGGCAGGTACGGTCCTGGCCGGCGTCGGACCGGCCGCAGAACCTCCTCGTCGCCCGATCGGCTGGCATCACCTCCCGCATCCGACCTCTCGGTCACGAACGCGACGAGCCCGGTCCCGCGACCTCAGGCGCCGGCCGGCCTGGCCCCACGGCCTTGGGCACCGGCCGGGCTGGCGCTCGGGCTGGGATCATGGCTGGAACTCCTCTGCTGCCGGAGTGAGCGTAGCGGGGGCGATGTAGGGCCTGGTCTGCCCGCCACCGCGTCCTTCGGGGTCCGGCGCTTCCCGAACGTTCACGGCGAGCGCCGACAGGGCCGGCACCCTGTCGAGGAGGCGACGACTGGGAAGAACCGGGCCAAGACCGGGGAGGACCATGGAGCTCGGCTACCACCTCTCCTCTGAGGAGCACCACCCCGATGATCTCGTGCGCTACGCGGTACGGGCCGAGGAGGCTGGATTCACCTACGCCCTCATCAGCGACCACTTCCACCCCTGGCTGCCGGTGCAGGGACAGAGCCCGTTCGTGTGGGGTGTGATCGGCGCGATCTCACAGGCGACTCGGCGACTGCGCCTGGGGACCGGCGTGACGTGCCCGACTGTCCGCATTCACCCCGTCATCGTGGCTCAGGCGGCCGCCACCGCGGCCGTGATGATGCCGGAGCGGTTTTTCCTCGGGGTAGGCAGCGGCGAGAACTTGAACGAGCACGTGGTTGGGGCGAAGTGGCCGCCGTCAAGCGTTCGACTCGACCTGCTCGCCGAGGCGATCGAGGTCATCCGGCACTTGTGGACGGGCGAGCAAGTATCTCACGCCGGCAACTTCTTCGCGATCGAGGACGCACGGATCTACACGCTGCCAGACGAGCCCCCGCCACTGCATATCGCGGGCATGGGACCGGATGCGGTGCGACTCGCCGGGCGAGCCGGAGACGGCCTCATCACGATCGTGCCCGAAGCCGACCTGGTCAGGGGCTTCCGCGAGGCCGGCGGCACCGGCAAGCCGACCTTTGCGAAGCTCACCGTCTGCTGGTCGGAGGACGAAGAGGAGGCTCGGGAGACCGCGCGTCGCTACTTCGGCGTCGCAGGGCTGGGCCGGCTCAACACGGAGCTGAGGACTCCCGAAGACTTCCAGCTCGCGCTCGCCACCATGACCGATGAGGCCGCGATCGGAGGCATCGTCACGGAGCCCGACCCTGACGTCCATGTCAGCGCCATCCGCGACATCGCTGATGCGGGCTTCAGTCACGTCTACGTCCACCAGGTGGGGCCTGACCAGGAGGGCTTCTTCGATTTCTATACGCGCGAGGTCATGCCGAAGCTCGGTTGAGGGCCAAAAGCGGTCGGGAACATCGGGGCCGGCGGGCCACGTCAAACGACAAGAGAGGAAAGCACATGCCACGCGCGATCGAGCGTGATGAGCTCGAGCGGCTCCTCGACGAGGATGCCCAGCTCGTCGAGGTCCTCCCGGAAAAGGCCTACGAGCACGCTCATCTCCCCGGTGCGGTCAACATCCCCCTGAAGTCCTTCAGCGCCGACACGCTCGAACAGCTCGACCGGGACCGGGCCGTCGTCGTCTACTGCAGCGGCTACCTGTGAGACATGTCCCCGCGAGCCGCGTGCCGGCTCGAGTCGCTCGGCTTCCAGCAGGTCTACGACTACGTCGGGGGCAAGGCGGACTGGTACGCAGGGGGCCTGCCCCTCGAGGGCCGAGTCGCGGGACGGGCGCCAGCTCTGCGAGCCGCCCGGACCGAGGTCCCGACCTGCGCGCTGGCAGCCAGCGCCGCCGAGGCCCGCAAGGAGGTCGAGGCGAGCGACCTCGACTTCATCGTCACAGTCGACGAGGGGGTCGTGGTCGGCAGGGTGAACCGCGACGCACTGGGCGGTCTCGCCGACGACGCCACGCTCGGCGGAATCCTCGAGGAGGGGCCAACCACCGCACGGGCCAGTGACGACCTCGGCGACCTCGTCGAGCGCATGCGACGGGCGGAAACGGAATCGATCATCCTCACCTCGAAGGAGGGACGGCTACTGGGCGTGCTGCTCCGCGACGAAGCCGAAGCCCAGCTCGGGGACGGCGAGAGCAGCTGAAGGCTGCCCTTCAGTCTGGTTCGGGCGGTGGAAACGGACAGCCACGGTTGCTTCCCACTCAGGCCCACACCGAGACGCCCTCGGCGTCGGCCAGCTCCCGGTCGACTCCGGCGAGCACGACTGTCGGCCGACCGACAAGGAGCGGTCGTGTCAGCGCAGGCAGCCACACCTCGGGGAGCGTGTCGGCGGCAACCCCCAGAGCCCCCTCGAACCCCCAGCGCCCCGCTGCTTCGAGCAGCCCCGCCTGGGTCCACGTCTCGCCGTCGAACTCAACCGCGTCGCGGTCGGGCTCTGCGCCGGGAGGTGGCGGCTGGTCGGGGAAGGCCTGCACGGCCAGCGGCCATGGCTCCGCGTCCGTTGACGCGAGCGGGGCGCCGTCGACCGCATCACCCACGGCATATACCTCCGACACGCGGGCGGGCACCGACCAGGACTCGTGGACGACCGCGACATCCGCGCCGTCGTCCACCTCTGCCCACCCGCCCGGGCCTGCGGCCCTTCCCGCGGTTACGACGAGACCCACCCACCAGGCCGCCAGGCACACCGCCGCCGCCGTCCAACCCGCTGGCATGGCGACGCGCAGGCGATCGCCCGGCTTCAGTTGAGCCTCGATGGTGAGCAGATGAGCACCCTTCGCCGCCCACTGGGCAAGCGAAGCGAACCCCTGTTCGTCACGACGATCGGGCCGCAGCATCGTCACGGCCGGCCGGTGGCCAAGCCGGGTCGCAGCGACCCGAAGGGCGGTCGCGACGTCCGCGACCGGCGGCAACCCACCCAGTGGAGCGGACAGTTGCACGGAATCCTCCTCAAGAGTCAGGGGCTAGGACCCAGTGACCCGGTTCCCGGCCCCGCCGGCACGTCATGACCCTTGCGCTCCACCTGGCAGCAGCCTCACTGGGGAAGTCCCTTTCCGGCGAATAGGACGGGCTCCGGTGGTATCCTGGCCCGCCAGCCTCGCTGGCTCACCGGGCGTGGTCGTGCGCCCTTCGGGAGCTTCCCGCCTGTGACCGATCTCCGGACGCCGCCCGTCCTGGCCGAGCCTCCGGTCCGGACCTTCAGACGCACGCGCGTAGTCGCTGCCGTCGCCTGCGCGCTCGTCGTCACTGCAGCCGGGACGGCGTTTGGCCTGTGGCGCTACGCGGACGGGCGCATGCGACAGGAGACCCTACGCGGTCTAGGGCGACCCGAGGACATACCTCCGCCAGCGAAGGGCACGGTGAACGTGCTGGCAGTCGGTACCGACAGCCGCGCGGGGCTGTCGGATGCGGAGCTTCAGGCGATCGGAACTGAGGAGATACACGGCGAGCGGGCAGACATCATCATCCTCGTCCACCTCTCGGCGCAGCGGCCGGACGCGATCATGATCTCCTTCCCTCGCGACCTGAAGGTGCAGATCCCCGGTCATGGCACGAACAAGCTGAACGCAGCGCTCGCCTACGGCGGTCCCCACCTGCTCGTCGAGACTGTCGAGGACTACTCGGGCATCCAGATCGACCACTACGTCCAAGGCAACATCGCCGGTTTCCTCACGCTCGTGGATCTGGTGGGCGGGGTCGAGATCTGCCTCGACGAGGTGCTCGTCGACCCCTACGCCGGCGCCCAACTGGAATCGGGGTGTAACACTCTCCGCGGCCCTGACGCCGCCGGGTACGTCCGAGCCCGCCATACCGCACCTGGTGGGGATCTCGGTCGCATCGAACGCCAGCAGCGCTTTCTCCGGGCAGCGATGAGGAAGGTCATCTCGGCCGGGACCTTCGTGAATCCCGTACGCACGAAGCGACTCATCGACGACGCCGCCGCCGCCGTAGTCACGGACAGCGGCTTCGGCGCTTGGGAGATGGCGCGGCTGGCATGGTCGCTACGATCGCTCGAGCCTGATGCGGTCGATATGCGCACCGTTGCGGGTAAGGAGCGTCGCCAAGACGGCGTGTACTACTTCATTGCCGACACTGCGAGCAACGAGGTTCTCTTCCAGCCATCCGGGAAGACGCGGCACTCCCGGATACGGGGGCGCCGACCAGTGCTGTTGTGCGGTTCACCCCCGCGCGCCGCAAGGAGGTGGCGGTACGGGTGGTGAACGCGGGCGGAGTACGGGCCCTGGCCGCCGGGCAGCGCCGGAGGCGCGGGCGGGTGGGCCAGTGAAGGCGAAATCTGTGCTCGAGGCGGAAGGCTTCGCCGTCCGAAGCGTCGGCAATGCGCAACGCTTCGGCCTGCGTGGAACCGTGATCCGCTACGCGATGGGCGCGAAGGCGAAGGCAGAACTCGTCGCTGCGCTGTTTCCCGGCGCGAGACTCGAATCCGCGAGCCGGGACGGTGACGGGGACGGAGCCGATGTCGTTGTCCTGGTTGGCACCTACTGGGCTAGGCGAAGCCAGGAATGACGGAAACCGCCGAGGATACGTGGGGACCGACCGTCGTAGGCCGAGGCCATGGACGGTTTCGCCGCACCCTCCTCTTGGCTGCCGCTGGCCTCGTGGTGGCGGCAGGTGTCGTCACGGTGCTGCTCTTCCGGACTGCAGACAACAACCTCGAGCGGGTGAGTCTGCCGGCCCTCGACGAGCGATCGGGGGGGCCGCTCAACGTACTTGTGGTGGGCTCCGACGCGCGCCGGGGCTTGACCCCGCAGGAGGCCCGCCTCTACACGCTCGGCGAGTCAGGCGGGGAGCGCGGTGACACCGTCATGCTGATCTCGCTCGGAGCGGACCGTAGCAACGTCGGCGTCGTATCCTTCCCGCGCGACATGCTCGTGCGGGACGCCAACAAGCGGCGCAAGCTCGGGGAGATCTTTGCCGACGGTCCAAACCGGGTCGTCGAGGTCCTTCAGGCGGCTACCGGGGTGCCGGTCCATCACTACGTGGAAATATCGATCCCCGGATTCATCGGGGTCGTCGAGGCAGTGGGCGGCGTCGACATCTGTCTCGACGAGCCTCTCCACGACCCCAAGTCCGGCGCGAACTTCCAGGCCGGCTGCCATCACCTCGACCCGCGGGCGGCACTGGCCTACGTCCGTTCACGCGCAACGGAGCGGGGCGACTTCGACCGTATGGAGCGGCAGCAGACGCTCATGCGGGCTCTACTCAAACGTCTTACCGCCCTGCGAACGCTGGCCGACGTGCCACGCCTGTTCGACGTCGTCGAACGTGTGGCACGCAACGTGACGACCGACACGGAGCTCGGTCCCCGTCACATGGCCGTGCTCGCGCTTCAACTGCGGCGGATGGCGGCCGGGTCGGTCCCCATGATCACCGTGCCGGCCTACCCGACGGAGCTCGGGGGCAAGAGCTATGTCGTGCCCTACGAGCCCGGCGCGCGGCGGTTGTTCGAAGCGCTCGCGGGGGGGCGCCCTATCCCGGAGCACGGCACGCGCGAGCAACGGCAGGCGACGGGGGTTGCGCTGTGGACGACAAGCCGCTCGCGGGGCCACGACCGGGTCCAGCGCACCTTGTTCTGGTCCGGGTTCGCAGTCACTGGTGTGGGTCGTGCACCGCTCGACATCGGCGACGGGACGACCATTTACGCTGTGCCCGGCCACGAGCAGGCAGCCGGATGGGTGCAAGCGACACTCGGGGCTCCGGTCGAGCGACTACCGGCGAACGTCGCCACACCGACGGGCGTCCACGTCGTCGTGGCGGTGGGCAAGGACGCGGATTGAGGCAAGCTGACCCGGGCACAACTTTCACACGCACCGGTCGTGGAGACGGGACGGCAGGCAGACAGGAGGATGACTGTGAAGGCTCTCGTGCTCGCCGGCGGCGCCGGAACCAGGCTGCGTCCTATAACCCACACGAGCGCGAAGCAGCTCGTGCCGGTCGCGAACAAACCGATCCTCTTCTACGGTCTGGAGGCTATCCGTGACGCCGGGATCACCGAAGTCGGGATCATCGTCGGTGATACCCACGAAGAGATCTGCGCCGCCGTCGGTGACGGTTCAGCGTTCGGGATACATCCCACTTACATCCGCCAGGACGCACCGCTCGGTCTCGCACACGCCGTGCTCACGGCGGAGGCGTTCCTGGGAGACGACGACTTCGTCATGTACCTCGGTGACAACCTCATCGCCGGGGGCATCGCAGGCCTCGTCGACGACTTCCGTGCCGAACGGCCCGACGCGCAGATCCTACTCGCACGGGTCCACGACCCGGAGCGCTTCGGAGTGGCGGAACTGGACGAAGCCGGACACGTGGTCCGCCTCGTCGAGAAGCCCAGAGTCCCCCCGAGTGATCTGGCACTTGTCGGCGTGTACCTGTTCACCCCGGCGATTCTCAAAGCCGCGCGCTCGAGCAAGCCCTCGGCACGTGGAGAGCTCGAGATCACCGACGCCATCCAGTGGCTGATCGACCACGGGCTGCGCGTGAAGAGCTCCCTCGTGAAGGGGTGGTGGAAGGACACCGGAAAGCTCCTCGAACTCCTCGAGGCCAACCGGATCGTGCTCGAGACGATCGAGCCTCGAATCGAGGGCGAGGTCGACGAGACTTCGGAGGTCATCGGGCGCGTGGCGATCGCGCCGGGCGCTCGCCTCGAGAACTCGTTCGTTCGCGGCCCGGCAATCATCGGACAACGGGCCCGCATCCTCGACAGCTACGTCGGGCCATTCACGTCGATCGCAGCCGACTGCGTACTCGAGCGCACCGAGATCGAGCATTCGGTCGTGCTCGAAAAATGCCTCATCAGCGAGGTGCACCGCGTGACCGACTCACTGCTCGGCCGAGAGGTCGAGATCCGCCGCTCCGAACGTAAGCCGAAGTCATACCGCTTCATGCTCGGCGACCACTCCCAGGTCGGCATCTAGGGAGGTAGCGTGGGTCCGTTTCATCGTTGCTCGGAGCCAACCCGCTAGCCCTGGCGTCAACCTCGTGCTGCGGCCCGCTCGGTTCAGACGTTTTGGCCGGCACGCCCTAACCTTCGTCGGGCTCGCAACCAAGCGGGCCCGGAATCCTCAAACGCACGGCAGGGCGCCGGATCCCCGCCGCGCAGCCCCCCAGGGGGTGAGACGCGACGAAAGGAGCTTCGGGCGTGCGAATCTTGGTCACGGGAGGAGCCGGCTTCATCGGATCGAATTTCATCCGTTGGGCCTTGCAGGCTCATCCCGGCGTCCGCATCACGAACTACGATGCGCTCACCTACGCCGGGAACCTCGCCAACCTCAGCGACATCGCCGACGACCCCGGCTACCGCTTCGTGCGCGGCGATCTCAACGACGTGGGACTGCTCGAGCAGGTTCTTCCCGGTCACGATGCTGTCGTGAACTTTGCAGCGGAATCCCACGTCGATCGCTCCATCACCGCCAGTCGCGAGTTCCTGGTCACGAACGTGCTCGGAGCGAACACGGTCTTCGACGTAGCCATGCGACTGCAGATCCCGCGCTTCCTGCACATCTCCACAGACGAGGCGTATGGGTCGATTCCCGAGCCGGGGCGGTTCGTCGAGGGGGACGCTCTGGAACCGAACAGCCCCTACTCGGCCGCGAAGGCCTCTGCCGACCTGCTCGCCCGCGCGTACCGGGTGACCTACGGCTACCCCATCACGATAACGCGCACGACGAACAACTTCGGCCCCTACCACTATCCCGAGAAGGTCATTCCGCTGTTCGTCACGAACCTCATCGACGGAAAAAAGGTCCCCCTCTACGGCGACGGTCGCAACGTCCGTGACTGGACCTTCGTGCTCGACAACGCTCGCGCGCAGTGGTTGGCGCTCACCGAGGGCAAACCAGGGGAGATCTACAACGTGGCGGCCGGCAATGAGATGAGCAATCGTGACCTTACCGAGCGGATCCTCGCTCATTTCGGTTTCGGCGAGGAGATGATCGAACACGTCCCTGACCGGCCGGGGCACGACCTGCGCTACTCGGTCGACGCGAGGAAGGTGCGCGCGCTCGGGTGGAAACCCGAGCATCCATTCGACGAGGCGCTCGAGGCCACCATTCGCTGGTATCTGGACAACGAATGGTGGTGGCGCCCGCTGAAGGAGCGGGGTGCGAGTCGCCGCGAGGGGCTCGTCACCCCACGAGGCGACCACACGCAGAGCTGACCGCCGCCGAGGAGACGCCAACAGGTGAAGGTTCTCGTCACGGGCGCAGGAGGACAACTCGGCCTCGACCTCTTGGACGCGTTCGACGAGCACGACGTCATCGGGCTCGCCCAGGCCGACCTCGACGTTGCGGACGAAGCTGCGGTGGTGGCAGCTGTGCGTGACCACGAGCCGGACCTGCTCGTCCATGCCGGCGCTTGGACCGACGTCGACGGTTGCGAACGCGACCCCGGCCGCGCTCATCAGGTGAACGCACTCGGCACGTGGTGGGTCGCTCGTGCCTGTCAACTCATCGACGCCGCCGTGGCCTACATCTCCACCGACTACGTCTTCGACGGCCAGGGTAGACGCGATGCCGGCGGTGACCTGCGCCCCTACACGGAGTTCGACCCTACCCTCCCGCTCAACTCCTACGGCCGGTCGAAAGAGGCCGGCGAGCAGCTCGTGCGCCAGACCCTGGCCGAGCACTACATCGTCCGCACGTCATGGCTGTGCGGAGCTCGCGGCCGCAACTTCGTGCGGACGATGCTGCGCCTCGGCGAGGAACGGGGTCGTACGGCGCCGATCAACGTGGTCGACGACCAGGTGGGCTCGCCGACCTTCACCCGTGACCTCGCCGCCGCCATCCGCGAGTTGGGAGTGACGGGCCGCTTCGGCACCTATCACCGCACCAACCGCGGCACGTGCAGCTGGTACGAATTCGCCGCCGCGATCTTCGAACTCGCCGGCCTCGACGTTGACCTGCGGCCCTCGCACTCGAATGCACTCGACCGGCCAGCCCCTCGCCCCGCCTACTCTGTGTTGAGTGACCGGCACAGTGTCCTGTCGGGCCTGAAGGACATGCCGCACTGGCGGGAGGGGCTGGCGCGACTGCTCGAGGAGCTGCGCGGGTGAGCGGCGCTCCGCAGGAGCGACGCGAGAGGAGCCGTCTTAGGCCTCCTAAGACGGCGACGGGGGAGGTCCGGTGAGCACCGTCATCATCCTGTTCGCGGCGATCGCGCTGGCCACGGGGGGGC
>JALYGD010000114.1 GCA_030777265.1 Actinomycetota bacterium
CCGGCGCGATCGAGCGCCACCATCCATGGCGCGTCCTCAGCTGTCAGCACGCGCAGGTGCGCCTCAGGGCGGGTAGCGGACACCGAGTTCTCCTCCACCAGCGATGACGTCACCGGCGATCCGACGACGAGCGAACTGGGAAACACGAGGTATAGCGTGCCAGAAATTCGTAGAGCGCGCCCGACTTGGCCCATTTGCGTAGAACTCGAGGCTGTACCGGGATCATCGGCGGCCATCGGTGCAGTCCGTTCATCATAGTGTGCTGTCCCACACCGCGGGCATGCTCGTCCTGACGGCAAGCGGGACGCCGCCCGCCGTATGCCCCGGGGGCGCAGGCCGCACGGGAGAGTTCGGTAGCGGCAGGCTGGCACTTGTTGCTGTGCAAGGTGAATCCCGCAGGCCAGTCCAACCGTCAGCATGTCGGGGCACAACATCTTGTGCCCCGACATGGGTTCCCTGCCCCTACAGGTTGTGTAGGGTCATTGACATGGCACCCTGGCGGTATGTACTTCCGCTATTGTGATTCGCATCTGCGGGAAGGAACACCGATGGCACACGCCGAGCCGACGCCGCACTCCCCTTCCAATGATCAGCCTGGTCCTGACGAGCTCGCAGGCGTCCGCGCGGTTCGCTCCGGCGAACGGCTCGGACTGAAAGTGGACCGGTTCTTCACGCGAGACGGGCTTCATCCCTATGAGGAACTCGAATGGGAACTGCGCGACGCGGTCATCAAGAACTGGCGTGATGGCACGATCTCTTTCGAGCAGCGGGGCGTGGAGTTCCCGGCATCGTGGTCGATGAACGCCACGACCATCGTCGCCCAGAAGTACTTCCGTGGCCCGCTCGGCTCGCCCGAGCGGGAGCGCTCGGTCAGGCAGATGGTCGACCGCGTCGCCGACACCATCACGGCTTGGGGCAGGAAGGACGGTTACTTCCTCGACGATCAATCGTCCGGGGCCTTCAACCAGGAACTCAAGCACCTGCTCGTAAATCAGAAGGCCGCCTTCAACTCACCTGTCTGGTTCAACGTGGGGGTGGAGGAGAAGCCGCAATGCTCGGCGTGCTTCATCCTGGCCGTCGACGACACGATGCGGTCGATCCTCAACTGGTACGTCGAGGAAGGGCTCATCTTCAAGGGCGGCTCGGGTTCGGGCATCAACCTCTCGACGATCCGCTCATCGAGGGAGCAGCTACGGGGAGGCGGCGAGGCGTCCGGACCCGTCTCGTTCATGCGCGGGGCGGACGCCTCGGCAGGCACGATCAAGTCGGGGGGGAAAACACGTCGGGCCGCGAAGATGGTCGTGCTCAACGCCAACCATCCCGATATCGAGGAGTTCGTCTGGTGCAAGGCCCGCGAGGAACGTAAAGCTCGGGTGCTCCGCGAAGCGGGGTTCGACATGGACCTCGACGGTGCCGACGCCGCGTCCGTCCAGTACCAGAACGCGAACAACTCCGTACGCGTCGACGACGAGTTCATGCAAGCCTGGGAGAACGACGAGGATTACCGCCTCGTCGCGGTCACGACCGGCGAGACGCTCGAGCGCAAGAAGGCCCGCGCCATGATGCGCCAGATTGCTCAGGCGGCGTGGGAATGTGCCGATCCCGGCATGCAGTTCGACACCACCATCAACCGCTGGCACACGTGTCCGGAGTCGGGGCGCATCAACGCGAGCAACCCGTGTAGCGAATATATGCACCTCGACAACTCAGCCTGCAATCTGGCTTCGCTGAACCTGAAGAAGTTCTACGACTACGAGACCGACCGCTTCGACGTCGAGGCCTACCAGCGCGGCGTCGAGATCATGATGACCGCCCAGGAGATCATCGTCGGCAACAGCTCCTACCCGACCGACAAGATCGCCGAGAACGCGCAGGCCTTCCGGGAGCTCGGCCTCGGATACGCCAATCTCGGCGGGTTGCTCATGTCGCTCGGCCTGTCCTACGACAGCGACGAGGGCCGAGCATGGTGTGGGGCGTTGACCGCTGTCATGACGGGCCACGCCTACCGGACCTCCGCCGAGATCGCGAAGGTGCTCGGCCCGTTCGCCGGCTATCCGAGGAACGCCACCGCGATGCTGGAGGTCATCCGCATGCACCGCGCGGCTGTCGAGCGAATCGATCCCCGCCCCGTACCCCCACAACTACTCGACGCGGCCCGGGCCTCCTGGGACGACGCCTACGAACTCGGCGTCCGAAACGGCTACCGGAACTCCCAGACCACCGTGCTCGCGCCGACCGGCACGATCTCGTTTCTCATGGACTGCGACACGACCGGCATCGAGCCGGACCTCGGCCTCGTCAAGACGAAGAAGCTCGTCGGTGGCGGGTCGATGTCAATCGTGAACCAGACGGTCCCGCAGGCACTCGATCGTCTCGGCTACAACGGCGAGCAGATCGAAGCGATCGTCGCCCACATCGACGAGCACAAGACCATCCTCGATGCCCCGGCGGTCCGCAACGAGCATCTGCGTGTCTTCAGCTGCGCCATGGGCGACAACCCCATCCACTACATGGGTCACGTGAAGATGATGGCAGCTGCTCAGCCGTTCATCAGCGGGGCGATCTCGAAGACCGTGAACCTGCCGGAAGAGACGATGGTTGAAGAGGTTGAGCGGCTCTTCTTCGACGCGTGGAAGCTGGGGCTGAAGGCGGTTGCCATCTACCGGGACAACTGCAAGGTGGCCCAGCCACTCGCCGTCACGCAAGCCGAGCAAGTCGGCCCCAGCGCGGGTGGTGGAAGCGTCGAGGTCATGGCGGGAATGGTCCGCCGCAAGCTACCGAAGCAGCGTCCGAGCCAGACCATCTCCTTTCGGGTCGCAGACGCCGAGGGCTACCTGACCTGCGGGGAGTACCCCGGAGACGGTCTGGGCGAGATCTTCATGAAGCTAGGCAAGCAGGGATCGACCCTTTCGGGGGTCATGGATGCCTTCGCCATCAGCGTCTCGCTTGGACTCCAGTATGGGGTGCCACTCGAGGCGTACGTCAGCAAGTTCATGAACATGCGCTTCGAGCCGGCCGGGATGACCGACGATGAGGAGATCCGGTTCGCCACCTCCATCGTGGACTACATCGCTCGCAAGCTCGCCATCGAGTACCTGCCGCCGGACAAGCGCACGGAGCTCGGGATCTATACGCTCGAGGAGCGCCAGGTCGGGTTGGACGGCGAACAACCACGCCCGGGCCACGCGCTTCCGGAGTTGCCCGACCCCTCGGTGGCTGCGAGCGCGCCAGTGCCGTCGTACATGGTGCCCTCACGCGCGGGCCGGGCTGGGCCGGCCGATGTTGACGCTCCACTGTGCTACGCCTGCGGGATAAGGATGAAAAGGGCCGGTTCGTGCCACGTCTGCGAGCAATGCGGCTCAACGAGCGGTTGCTCATGACGAGGATCCCCAGTTCCGACGCTTGGGGACGGGGTCCGGCTGGTCCGGGTACGGGGAGACATGAGGCGATGGTCGAGGCGGGGGCGGAGCGGCGAACGCGAGTCGTCCTCGCCGACGACGCCGAGGACCTCCGCGCCATCCTGCGCCGACTGCTCGAGCATGACGGACGATTCGAGGTCGTGGCGGAGGCTGAGGACGGCCACGAGGCCGTGCAGGTCGCGACGGACCATCAGCCCGACGTGATCGTCCTTGACCTGTCGATGCCCCTCCTCAACGGACGTGCGGCGCTGCCCCGAATCCGTACCGCCGCACCTGCCACCCGTATCGTCGTGCTCTCCGGGTTCGGGCCCCTCCATGGAGATGACGCGAAGGAGCTGGGAGCCGACGCTTGCATCGAGAAGGGTGCCGGCATTGACGAGATCATCGGCATCGTCGCCGAGGTCGCCAACCGGGCAGACGCCGACTGACCAATCCTGCGCCGGGAAGCACGCCCGGGGCTCAGCCGATGAGCCCGAATCCCCAAGAGAGCAGCGTTGCCAGCACGGCCATGCCGATCACGAGCAGGCCGATGTCGAGCGCCTTGCCGTCGCGGTAACGGCGCATCGCGTTGAAACCCATCGTGTCTCCGTTCTGCGTTTCTGTCCCGCCCGCCCGCGCCTCCGGCGCTGCCCGGGCCTGCTCGCGGCCCGCCCACACCTGTGGACCTTCGCCGAGCCGCGCGATGACCGCCTCGAAGTCGGCGTTCTCGACCGCCCACACCGCGTTACTCCAGGAGGGAAGAGTCCGGGTGATCTTCGTGGACGAGCTCTTCCACGTTCACGTCGCGGAAGGTCAGCACCCGTACTTCCTTTACGAAGCGTGCGGGGCGGTACATGTCCCACACCCACGCGTCGCGCAGGTGCAGCTCGAAGAACACGTCGCCGTTTTCGTTCCGCGGGGTGACGGCCACCTCATTCGTCAGGTAGAAGCGTCTCTCGGTCTCAACGACATAGCGGAACATCCGAACGACGTCCCGGTACTCGTGGTACAGGGCGAGCTCGAGGTCGTTCTCATACGAATCGAGATCGTCGGCGCTCACCGACAGGTCCCTCCCGCCTCCGTCGCGGTCGTGTATTTGCCCGCCCGCCCGGGCCTGTGGCCCTTCCCGAATATGCCCGCCCGCCCGGGCCTGCGGCCCTTCCCGGATATGCCCGCCAGGGCCTGGGGCCCTTCCCGGCCAAGCCCAGGCCGGTCTCCCACCCTGATCACGTCCCTCCCGCCTCCGTCCTTCAAGGTCTTGCCGCCCTTTCTACCGTGTCCGACTCCTCTAGCACCGACAGGCTGTGGCCGGCGTCGAGATACGGCGGCATCATGCCCGCCTCCACCTGTGACACGGGGGCAAAACACCGGCGGTGAATCTCGCAGGGACCCAGGCGGCGCAGCGCCTCGAGGTGAGCAGGAGCTCGGTAGCCCTTGTTCTTCGCGAAGTCGTAACCAGGATACCGGCGGTGAGCGCGCAACATGATGCGGTCACGAGTGACTTTCGCCACGACCGAGGCAGCCGCAACCGAGGTACACACCTGGTCACCCTTCACCACGCGCAGGCACGGCACCGGCATGCGCCGCAGGGCGAAACCGTCCACGAGGATGTAGTCCGGCTCGGGGTCGAGCTTGCGGAGGGCTCCGCGCAGCGCCGCAAGGTTGGCCCGCTGCAGCCCAACAGCATCCACCCGCTTGCAGCTCGTGCGGAACACGCCGCAACTGACGGCATGCTCGAGGATCTCAACGTAGAGGCGCTCGCGCTGCAAGGCGGTCAGCAGCTTCGAGTCGTTCAGCCCTCCGGGGGCCCATCCACACGGAAGAATCACGGCCGCCGCGACGAGGGGCCCGGCGAGAGCGCCGCGCCCGGCCTCGTCCGCCCCCGCCACCAAACCGAAGCCCTGACGGTTCAGCAGCGCCTCGTAGCTGCCTGTGGGTGCGATCATCACGCCGCGGGCGCGAGTTGTCTCCGGGGGAGCTCGATCACTGGTCCACCCGCCCGGGCCTCCGGCCCGTCTCGCGCGGCAGGTGAGAACGCGGCGGGTTCGAGGGCGTTGTCGGGGATCAGCGGGTAGTGGGGCGTACGCAGGAAGTGCGCGCGTTCCAACGGCCAGATCGCGAGGAAGGCCTTGCCCACCACGTGGTCGCGCTGGACGAAGCCGAGGTTCTCGAAGCGGGAGTCGGAGGAGTTCGGGCGGTTGTCGCCCAGGAAGAACAATCTGCCCTCGGGGACAGTGACCGGACCATATGGTCGCCGATCCTCCGCGGCGACGTAGGGCTCGCCGAGCGCGACGTCGTTCACGTACACCCTGCCGGACTCGTCGATGAGGATACGGTCGCCCGGCAGCCCGATGACGCGTTTGACGTAGTCGCGGGCGTTCGCCGGCGCGATTCCGATGAGCTGCGCGACGCTGTGCAGGACCGTCTCGAGCGCCCCCCGGGCTTGGTCACGAGGAGACGCGAGCTCGTCACCCTCGAATACCACGATCTCACCGCGCTGAAGGTCACGGAAGCGGTAGGTGATCTTGTCGACGAGGATGCGATCGTTGACCATGAGAGTCGGCTCCATCGAGCTCGACGGGATGTAGAAGACCTGGACCACAAAGGTTCGCAGCGCGAAAGCGAGCGCGAAAGCCACGAGCACGAGTAGCGGCAGCTCCCGGAGGAAGGAGCCGACGCTGCCACCGTCCTGATTCCGGCCTGCTCTTTGCCGGAGGTGGGAGTGCTCGGAAGCTGCATCGGTGGCGTCGACGGGGGACCGCGAGCTGAAGGAACGAGAGCGAGCCGACACGTGCAAGGGCAACGTTCGAGGGTTGTCTCCGCCTGCTGCGGCGCGCGAGCCTCGTCGCCCCGCCACCGTCATCTGGCAGGCTCGCGCTTCTCCTTGATGCGGGCCTTCTTGCCGACCCGCCCCCGAAGGTAGTAGAGCTTCGCCCGCCGGACCCTGCCGCGACGGATGATCTCGATGCGATCTATGGTCGGGCTGTGGACGGGGAACGTGCGCTCCACGCCTACGCTAAACGAGACCTTCCGGACCGTAAACGTCTCGCGCAGTCCGCCGCCTTGGCGTCGGAGCACCACGCCCTCGAAGATCTGGGTCCGGGCACGGTTGCCCTCGACGACCCGCACATGGACGCGGACGGTGTCACCGGGACGAAAGTCAGGGATGTCATCGCGCAGATACGCCTGCTCGACCACGTCGACCTTGTTCACTGTCGTATCCAGACATGTCGAGGTGGGCCACG
>JALYGD010000115.1 GCA_030777265.1 Actinomycetota bacterium
GAGGCTCGGCCGGTTCCGTGCAGCTCGAGCTCGAGGAGGACCCGAACGCGCAGGCGGCCTCAGGCGGTCGGGGGCTGTTGCAGGCAGTCGTGGCCAGGGGTGGACGACTGGCCGAGATCTCCCTCGACGTTGATGCTGGCGAACATCGCCCTGCCCGTGTTGTCCAGCTCAGCGTCCCCTTCCTCCAGCCTCTCATCGGCGAGGTGATCGGCGCGACGGTGCTCGGCACCTGCCGTCTGCGCACTGGGAGGGCGCGCTGGCGGTGAGACGCCCTCCGGCGCCGAGCTGCGGTGGCGGCACTGGGGCCCGGCGTCGCGCGACCAACGCTGCCGCGTCCAGCTCACTACCGAATCGGGCTCGAGAACGGCGACTTACAACTCCTGTGTGGAAGGGCGCCTTGCTGTGATGGCTGGCGAGGAAGGGAGGCTTGCCCTCGCTCCTACTCTTGGTCGTTGTCCGGCTCCCCTGGGGCGCCCAAGGAGGCGGGGGGCCGGCCCAGGAGTGCGCCCCGGGGCAGCGAGCCCAGGTGCGTCCGATACGGGGTGATGGTGAGCTCCCCGGTTTGGGGGTGGGGGTGCTGCTCCCAGCCGTGGCGGTGGACAAGGAGGTGCCAGCGTCTGGCGAGGTAGGCGAGGTTTTCGGGGTGATGGTCCCCGTCGTCCTCGCGCACGAGGTGGTAGCAATCCGACCAGCGCAAAGGGGTGGTGGAGCCGGGAAAGCGGCAGCCCCGGTCCCGCGCCCCACCGCCAGACGTACCTCCCCGGGAATGTGGGCGGCCTCGTCCTGGACGACAGGGCCAGGGGGCGGGCGCCGTCGAAGATCACCACCCGTAGGTCCGCATCGGCTGCCAGCCTTTCCACCGTGGTGGTCAGGGTGGGCAGCCCTCCGGGGGCGGGCAGTTCCACCGGCCCTGCCGCGGTCGTGGTGACCTGGGTCAGGTCGACGTGGACCACGAGGGTGGGACGGGCGGGGCGTCCTCGCCCTCCACAACAGTCAGCGCTTGGGAGAGTTCGGTGAGCAGGCCGGCGCCCTCCGCCAGTGTCAGCGCAGGTTCGCCAGCAGTACCCCTGGCCCTCACGTCCGTGAGCGCGAGGACTCATAGGTATCCTCGGCATCCGCAGCCAAGCGGGCGCCGCGAGACGTTGGGAGCTCGTCGCTGGGGCCCCCGCGTCGCCCAGGGCTATCACTAGGAAGGATCGGCGACGGTGACCCGTGTGTTGTCCGGCATCCAGCCGAGCGGAGATCTCCACCTCGGCAATTACCTCGGGGCGATCCGTCGGTGGGCGGAGCAGCAGGGGCGGCAGGACGCCTACTACATGCTCGCCGACCTCCACGCCATCACCGTGCCGTATGACCCTCAGGAGCTGCGCGCCAGGACGCTCGAGGTCGCCACCGTCCTCGTCGCCGCTGGCCTCGATCCCGGGCGAGTCACACTGTTCGTGCAGAGCCACGTCCATGAGCACACCGAACTCGCCTGGATCCTCACCTGCTTGGCGACGATGGGCGAGCTCGGCCGCATGGTGCAGTTCAAGGAGAAATCCGGCCACGAGCGCGAGAGCGCAAGCGCCGGCCTGTTCGTCTACCCGGTGCTGCAGGCCGCCGACATCCTGCTGTACCAGGCGGACGAGGTGCCGGTCGGGGAGGACCAGCGCCAACACGTCGAGCTGACCCGAGACCTCGCCCAGCGCTTCAACCACCGGTTCGGCAAGGTCTTCACCGTCCCGAAGGTGACCACTCCGAAGGCTGGCGCCCGCATCATGGACCTCCAGCTCGTGGACAAGAAGATGTCGAAGTCGCTCGATTCGCCCCGCGGGATCATCTACCTGCTCGATTCGCCCGCAGCCATAGGCAAGAAAATCCGCGCCGCGGTCACCGACAGCGGCAGCGAGGTGCGCGCCGGACCGGACAAGCCGGGGATCACGAACCTTCTCGAACTGTTCTGCGCCGTGACCGGGGACGACATTCCGACCCTCGAGCGACGCTTCGACGGCCGCGGCTACGGCGAGTTCAAGAGCGAGCTCGCCGACGCGGTGGTGGCCTTCCTCCGGCCACTGCAGGAACGCTACGAGGAACTGGCCGCCGCCCCGCAAATCGCTCTCGGCCACCTCGCCCATGGCGCCGAGAAGGCCGGGGCGGCCGCGTCCGCCACGCTCGCGGCCGTCAAGGAGGCGGTGGGCCTGCTGGCCCCCTCGGCGACGGCGGTACGTAGGCCGGCGCCTGAGGTTGAGGGGAGCCCCGACACGACCTCACCCGCCTGGTAACCGTCAGATGTAGCCGCACAGCCTCGCCGCCTCAGCGTCACCCTCGACTGCGAGCGCGAAGGCCGCTTCTCGCAGGCCCATGCCGCGTGCCGCGGCGTGGCCGCGAAGGATCTTCCAGGCGCCCCTCAGTCTTTTCGCAGGCGCCTGTTGACCTCTTCCTCGTCCCAGCGCAGCTCCTGGATGTTCTGCACCCACTCGAAGTAGGAGACGATGACCCCACCGGCGTTCGCGACGAGGTCGGGGAGGACGGCGACCCCACCGGTCGTCGCGAAGGATCTCGTCGGCGAGTGGGGTGAGCGGGTGGTTGGCACCCTCGACGACGAGCCGGGCGCGGATCTGGTCGGCGTTTCCGGCGTGGATGACGTCACCAGGCGTCGTCTCGGATCCACTCGTCCATGCCCGTGACGACGCCCCGCCCCGCCCCGTCGCCGCCTCCCGGCCGTACGACCCCCCCCGCGCGATCGGCTTCCCGGTCACGATCTGAGGGGTGTGGCCGTACTTGCGTCCGTACTCGTCCATCATCCAGGCCATGACCTGAGCATTCGTGTTGAGGTCCGGTGCGGGGATGTCGCGGGTGGCCCCGAGGAGTCGTGGGATCTGGCTGGTGTAGCGGCGGGTGATGCGCTCCTGCTCGGCCTTGCTCAGGCTCGTGGGGTCGACCTGGGTGCCGCTTTCGCACCGCCGAACGGGATGTCGACGAGCGCCGCCTTCCAGGTCATGAGAGACGCGAGCGCGCGGACCTCGTCGAGATTGGCTGAAGGATGGAAGCGGACCCCACCTTGTAGGGGGCGCGAGCCCCGATGTGCTGCACGCGGTAGCCGGTGTAGACGTCGAGTCGACCGTCGTCGCAGTCGACCAACACCTGTACCCGCAGCTCGCGGTACGTGCCGCTGAGGACCTCCCGCGCCGCGTCGCCCAAGCCGCAGAGGTCCGCGCCTCGATCGAAGAAGTACGTAACGGATTCGTAGGGCCTCATGCCGGGCCGCAACTCGGCCACTCCGCTCCTCCGTGGCGCTAGGCGTCGTCTCCGGCCGAAGGCTCGTGCTCGGCCAGGACGGCGGCCAGCCGGTCCTGCTGCGCGCGAAGCTGGTCGAGCATGTTGGCGCGGACCAGCGACCACGCCAGGCGCTGCTTGCCGTGCAGCTGGTCGCCCCGGAGCCGTACCCGCGTCCCCTCTTCGAGGGGCTCCAACTCGACCGTCCACACCCAGGGACCAACCCCGGGGGTCCGGTAGCGCATCGTGCAGTAGCGGAAGGGCCGCCAGTCGAGGATCTCCTCGAGGATCTTGTCGGACCCATGCACGCAGTGGTGCACGCTGCCCGCCCCCCGACGGCCTCCGCTCCGGCCCACCACGTCGATGCGGTCCACGCCTTGCCACAGGGGACGCTTCTGCGGCGAGGTCACGTACTCCCAGACCACAGGTGGGGGCGAGGGGACCACCTTCTCGACCTCGAAGGTGGCTCGACCGGGAACGACGTAGACCCGCCGTCGCTCCTGCTCGTGCCGCCAGCGTGCCTCGAGGTCCTCGACGTACAAGGTCAGCTGGCCCACGTCGTCGTACATCTCGCGGTGCTCGTGCATGCCGAGCACGCTCGGTTCGATGCCGAGGGCGGAGACGCACTCCTCGCTGAAGAGCGCGTAGGCGTGCGTGTCCAGCGAGTCGGCGACCGAGTTCTTCAGCAGGCGGTGTACGACGACGACGTCGCCGCCGGTCAGCTCTTCCTGGCCACCCGCTGTCCGCCGCGCGAAGATGCCGTGGTGGACGACGAACTTCAGGTCGAGGTTCGGCATCAGCAGACAGGCCCGGCAGCCACAGCTCGTTGCCTGCTGGACGTCGCGGAGGCGGGCGCGGAAAGCGAAGTAGGTCTGCTCGATCGTGTCGAGCAGCATCGACGGCTCGATGTCGTCCTCGAGGGCATAACAGAAGGCTGCATCTCCCTCGAGCTTGCTCAGCCGAAGCACCGGCTGCAGGCGGCGGAGCACGGTGTCGATGAGATCGCCGAGGATCTCATGGGCATGATCGAGTTCCGTGCCCAGGAGGTAGGTGGTGTAGCCGGAGATGTCGGCGATGAGGAGGCAGCCGCGTTCAGCGGTGGTGGTCCGCGGACGAGCCGTAGGGGCCGGCATTCGCGAGTCAGAACCGCGAGAAGATGAGCTCGCGCTTCACCTCCTGAATAGCCTTCGTGACCTTGATACCTCGCGGGCACGCTGCCGTGCAGTTGAACGTCGTGCGGCAGCGCCAGACCCCGTTCGTATCGTCGAGTATTGACAGCCGCTCGCGTGCCCCCTCGTCTCGAGAGTCGAAGATGAACCGGTGTGCATTTACGATGGAGGCCGGTCCAATGAACTCATCGTTCGGCCAGTAAACCGGGCACCCCCCGGTGCAGGCAGCACACAGGATGCACTTCGTCGTATCGTCGTAGCGCTCGCGCTCCTTCGGAGTCTGTCGGCGCTCCCGCAGAGGCGGCTGCTGCTCGGTTATGAGCCAGGGCAGGATCCGCCGATAGGAAGCGAAGAACGGCTCCATGTCGACGACCAGGTCCTTGAGGACGTTGAAGCCCCGCAGCGGCTCTACGGTGACGTAATCCGGCAGATCCTTGACGAGCACCTCGCATGCGAGGCGATTGCGGCCGTTGATGACCATGGCGTCGGAGCCGCAGATGCCGTGTGCGCAGGAACGGCGAAAAGTCAGTGTCCCGTCGAGGTTCCACTTGACCCAGTGCAGCAGGTCGAGTACCCGGTCGGACGGCTCAGCCGGGACCCCATACTCCTCGAAGTGGAGTTCCTCGTCGACCTCGGGGTTGTACCGTTGTATGCGGAGGGTGACCTCCATCGCACGCCCTTCTTGCTCTAGTATTTGCGCTCCTGGGGCTCGTAGCGTCCCATCGTCACCGGCCTGAACGACAGGGCCACGTCTCCGTCTTCACCGCGTCGCGCCAGGGTATGCCGCAGCCAGTTCGCGTCGTCGCGCTTCGGAAAGTCCTCGCGGTAGTGGGCGCCGCGTGACTCCTCCCGAGCGAGCGCCCCGGCCACGAGCGTCTGAGCGAGGTCGAGCAGGTGGCCGAGCTCGACTGTCTCCATGAGGTCGGTATTGAACAGCTTGCCCTTGTCCATGACGACAACTGACCGCCACCGCCTTTGAAGGCCCGTGAGGATTTGCTTCTCCTCCTCGAGGGTCTCTTTGGAACGGAAGGCCATCGCCCGGTCCTGCATCGAAGCCTGCATCTCCTGGCGCAGGACCGATGCGTGCTCGCCCTGATCGTTGTCGACGATGCCCTGGAGCCGGCTCTCGAGGTCCTTGTGAGCGTCGGGTGGCATGTCAGGCAAGCGGTTCTCGCTCGCGAAAGTGGCGGCCGACAGTCCCGCACGACGGCCGAACACGACGATGTCGAGCAGCGAGTTCGTGCCGAGGCGGTTGGCGCCGTGCACGGAGACGCACGCGCACTCCCCAGCCGCGAAAAGGCCGGGGACCACCTCGCCCTCGGCGTTGGCCCGTACACGACCGTGAACATCAGTCGGGATCCCGCCCATGGCGTAATGGGCAGTGGGCTGAACGGGGATGCCTTCAGTGTAGGGGTCGACGGCGAGGTAGGTCCGGGCGAACTCGGTGACGTCCGGCAGTTTCTCGTCGAGCACCTCACGGTCGAGGTGGGTGAGATCAAGGTAGACGTAGTCCTTGCCGTCTATGCCCCGGCCTGCGCGGATCTCCTGTCGGATGGCACGGGAGACGACGTCGCGGGCGGCGAGGTCCTTGATGGTGGGGGCGTAGCGCTCCATGAACCGCTCGCCCTCACCGTTGCGGAGCACGCCCCCCTCGCCCCGAGCACCTTCGGTCACGAGAATGCCCAGGCCCCGCAGTCCTGTCGGGTGGAACTGAAAGAACTCCATGTCCTCCAGGGGGATCCCACGCCGGTAGACCACGGCCGGGCCGTCGCCGGTGAGCGCGTGGGCGTTCGAGGTGACGCTGTAGATGCGCCCATAGCCTCCGGTCGCGAACACGACAGAGTTGGCGGCGAAGACATGGATCTCTCCGGTCGCTAGCTCGACCGTGACGATCCCAGCGGTCCGCCCATCCGGGTCGCGGACGTAGTCGAGGCAGTAGAACTCCTCGAAGAACTGCACCCCGCGCTGCACGCACTGTTGGTAGAGCGTCTGCAGGATCATGTGGCCGGTCCGGTCCGCGGCGTAGCAGGCGCGTTGGACCGGGGCCTGACCGTGTTCGCGGGTGTGCCCGCCGAAGCGCCGCTGCGCGATCTTGCCCTCGGCCGTGCGGCTGAACGGCATGCCCATGTGCTCGAGTTCGATGACGGCGTCGACCGCCTCCCGGCACATGATGTCGATGGCGTCCTGGTCGCCGAGGTAGTCCGACCCCTTCACCGTGTCGAACGCGTGCCATTCCCACTTGTCGTCTTCGAGGTTGCCGAGCGCCGCACACATCCCGCCCTGCGCGGCCCCGGTGTGCGAGCGGGTGGGGTAGAGCTTCGTGATGACTGCCGTCCGAACCTTGTCGCCGCATTCGAGTGCAGCGCGTAGCCCAGCGCCGCCCGCGCCGACGACAACAGCGTCGAAGCCGTGCTGCTGAACCACCAGGAAGCCTTCCTACGACAGCGGCCCACGCGCGTTGGGATTGAAGGCGACGATCACGAAAGTCCCGAGCGCGATCATGAAAAAGGTCACCGTGTAAAGCAGGAACTTCGTGTACGTCCGCTTCACGTCGTTCCGGACATAGTCCTCCACGACCACGCGTAGACCATTCGCCCCGTGCACTGTGGCGAGCATGAGCAGGGCCCAATCGTAGGTCTGCCAGAATGGGTTCGCCCAACGGCCCGCCACGAAGGCGAAGTTCACACGCGCGACTCCACCGTCGACGAGGTGCATGATGACCAGGTGTGCCAGCACGAGCGCGACGAGGATGATGCCGCTCACGCGCATGAACACCCACGAGTAGAACTCGTAGCTCGCACCCACCCTTTCCCGAGCCGGGGAGCGGGAGACACCCGTAACCGACGCCGACATCGCTGCTCCTCTTGCTGCTGCGATCTTGAGCCGAGCTAGTGCATTGCCTGTTCGCTGCCGCGCTGCAGCTCCTCGATGAGAGTCTTGCCCATGATCCCGACCGCCGCCCCACTGAGCAGCACGGTGAGAACCACGGTGGCCGCGGTCAACGCGCGGATACGTTCCGTGCCCTTCGACCAGAAGTCGATGAGCGTCACCTTGATGCCGTTCATCGCGTGGTAGATGACCGCGACTACGAGGCCCATCTCCATGAGCGTGACGATGGGGTTGCGGTAGACGTCGATCACGCTGTCGTAGAGGCGCCCGTCACCGACGGCAACAAGAGAAGTGTCGAGGATATGGGCGAAGAGGAAGAAGAAGATGAGCACCCCGGTGATGCGGTGCAAGACCCACGTGATCATCCCGGGTCCCCCCCGGTAAAATGTGCCACGAGGCTTGCCCATGCACTCCTCCTCGCCCCGCCATGGCCGACGCGGCAAATCCTGGCCCGCGCGGGAGCCTACCAGCCGGCACCTACCCCGCCCGCCCGGCGACCTTCGGTCGCCAGCCGGGGGGGCGGCCAGCATGTGCCGGCCGCTGCACCGCCGCACTAGCCTTCCCCTCATGAGCGCACCCGCGAACGAGTCCCCCCCGGCTCCGTCGGGTTCTCGGACAGGGACGGCGGCCGCTGGCGAAGACAGCTCCTCCACTCTCCCAGCGGTGAACAGCGTCAGCGGTTTCCCGGTCAGGGTCGTCTACGGGCCCGAAGATCTCCAGGGATTCGACCCTGCGCGGGACCTCGGCGCACCGGGCGACTATCCCTACACCCGAGGCCCGCACGCAACGATGTATCGAGGGCGACCGTGGACCATCCGTCAGTACGCCGGCTTCGCCACGGCAGAGGAGACCAACCGGCGCTACCGGTACCTCCTCGCCCAGGGCACGACCGGGCTGTCCGTAGCGTTCGATCTTCCGACCCAGATGGGTTACGACTCCGACCATCCCCGGGCCGAGGGCGAAGTGGGCAAAGTCGGAGTCGCGATCGACTCGCTCGCCGACATGCGACGGCTGTTCGACGACATACCCCTCGATGGGGTGTCCACCTCGATGACGATCAACGCCCCGGCGTCGCTCCTGCTCCTCCTCTACCAGCTCGTAGGTGAGGAGCAGGGGGTCGATCCGAGCAAGTTGCGCGGCACGATCCAGAACGACGTCCTGAAGGAATACATAGCCCGGGGCACCTACATCTACCCGCCGAAGCCGAGCCTGCGGCTCATCAGCGACACCTTCGCGTACTGCGCCGAGGAACTGCCGAGCTTCAACACCATCTCGGTCTCCGGCTACCACATGAGCGAGGCCGGGGCCACGCCCGTACAGGAGGTGGCGTTCACGCTCGCGAATGCCGCCGCCTACGTGCAGGCTGCGGTCGAGGCCGGACTCGATGTCGACACTTTCGGTCCGCGTCTGTCGTTCTTCTTCGTCGCCCGCACGAGCCTGCTCGAGGAGGTCGCGAAGTTCCGTGCCGCCCGGCGTATGTACGCCCGGATCATGCGCGAGCACTTCGGTGCCAGCGATCCCCGCTCGCTCCAGCTGCGGGTGCACACACAGACCGCAGGTGTCCAGCTCACCGCCCAGCAGGTCGAGGTCAACCTCGTCCGCGTCGCCGTCCAAGCGCTCGCGGCCACGCTCGGGGGTAGTCAGTCGCTCCACACGAACTCCTATGATGAGGCGCTGGCCCTGCCGAGCGAGCGCGCCGCCATGTTGGCGGTCCGAACCCAGCAGGTGCTGCGTCACGAGACCGATGTCACCGCCACCGTCGACCCGCTCGCCGGCTCGTACTTCATCGAGGCGCTGACCGACGAGATCGAGCGTCGCGCCGACGACTACCTGGCGCGGATCGACGCGCTCGGTGGAGCGGTCGAGGCGATCGAGGCCGGCTTCCAGAAACGCGAGATCGAGCAGGCCGCCTACGAGCTGGCGCGGTCCATCGAGACCGGCGACGAGGTCGTTGTCGGTGTGAACCGCTACACCGTCGACGAGCGCCAGGAAATCGAGCTCCAGCGCCTCGACGAGGAAGCGGTCGCCCAGCAGGTGAGCCGCACCCGCCGAGTGCGCGAGGAACGCGACCAGGATGCGGTCGAAGCCGCGCTGGAGGACGTGCGCAAGGCGGCCAGGTCGGACGACAACCTTCTGCCCCCGATGCGGGAGGCGCTCCGTCGCCTCGCGACTGTCGGGGAGGTCTGCGACGTGCTTCGTGAGGAATTCGGTACCTACGCCCCGCCCGACACGTTCTAGTGCCCAGGCGCAAGCGAATCGTCCTCCTCGGGGGGGGCCCAGCTGCCTACGAAGCGGCGCTGGTCGCCGCCGACCTGGAAGCGGACGTGACGCTCGTCACCGACGAGGAGGTGGGTGGCAACTGCGTGCTGTGGGACTGCGTGCCCTCGAAGGCGCTCATCGTGTCGGCCGAGGCCATGGGGTGGATGCGTACCGCCAGCGACCTCGGTGTACGCCTACCAGGAGCCGATGAGCTCGACCGCACCTTCGTCGACTACGAGACGGTCGCCCAGCGGGTCATGCTGCTCGGCCACAACCAGTCACGTGACATCGAACGCAAGGTCGTCGCGAGCGGCGCGAGCGTGCTGCACGGCCGCGGCCGCATCTCCGGTCACCACCGAATCACCGTGGAGGGCGTGGACGGCTCGGACGAGGAGCTCGACGCCGATGTCTGCCTCCTCGCTACCGGATCGCGCCCGCGGGTGCTGCCGTTCTTCGAACCCGACAGCGAGCACGTGCTGACGAGCAAGGACGTCTACTCCCTGCCGGAGGTGCCCGAGCGGCTCATCGTGGTCGGCTCGGGCGCGACCGGTGCCGAGTTCGCGCACGCGTTCGTCCGCTTCGGCTCCGAGGTCGTGCTCGTCTCCTCACGCGAGCTCATCCTGCCGACCGA
>JALYGD010000116.1 GCA_030777265.1 Actinomycetota bacterium
GCACCCGTAGCTATCAAGATCGACCAGACGCTGACCCAGGACGCAACCGGAACTCTCGTCATGCTCGAACTCGAGGCGATGGGGCTCGACCGGGTGAAGACCGAGCTGTCCGCCCAGTACGTCGACCACAACATCATCCAAGAAGATCACAAGAATCCGGACGATCACCTTTTCCTCAAGACTGCGTGCGAACGCTTCGGCGTGTGGTACAGCCGTCCGGGCAACGGCGTCTCGCATCCCGTCCACCAGGAGCGGTTCGGAAAGCCCGGCAAGACCATGACCGGTTCGGACAGCCATACTCCGGCGGCCGGGGCCATCGCCATGCTCGCGATAGGTTCGGGTGGCATCGACGTCGCCCTCGCGATGGCCGGCGAGCCCTTGCGCATCAGGATGCCGCAGGTCTGGGGGGTAAAGCTCGTCGGCGAGCTCCCCGGCTGGGTGTCGGCGAAAGACGTCATCCTCGAGATGCTGCGGCGCCACGGGGTGAGCGGCGGGGTTGGAAAGATGATCGAGTACTACGGACCAGGGCTCGCTTCGCTCTCGTGCATGGACCGGCACGTGATCTGCAACATGGGCACGGAACTCGGCGCCACGACCTCGGTCTTTCCCTCGGACGACGAAGTTCATGCCTTCCTGCGCCGAAATGGGCGCGAGGAGGATTGGATCGACCTGAAAGCTGATGACGACGCCGAGTATGACGAATACGAGGAGGTCGACCTCTCCAAACTCGAACCCCTCATTGCGTTGCCGAGCAGCCCGGGCAATGTCGTGCCGGTCGCTGAAGTAGCCGGGAGGGCGATCACTCAGGCCTACATCGGCTCGTCGGCCAACCCCGGCTACCGTGACTTCGCGGTCCCCGCTCAGATACTGAAAACCCTGGGAAGGCAGGTGCATCCTCGGGTGTCCCTCGACGTGAACCCCACCTCGAGGCAGATCCTCGAGAATCTCACTGCCCACGGGCACATCCTCAGCCTCCTGCATGCCGGAGCACGCCTGCACCAGGCGGGCTGCAACGGCTGCATCGGCATGGGGCAGGCACCGGGCACCAACGTGATCAGTCTGCGCACCGTGCCGCGCAACTTTCCGGGACGTTCAGGTACCCCTGAGGACCAGATCTACCTCTGCAGTCCTGAGACCGCGACCGCATCCGCTATAGCGGGCGTCATCACCGACCCTCGCGATCTCGAGCAGCAGTTCGACATCACCTACCCGAGGCTCGGCGAGCCCGAGAAGCTCATCCTGAACGTCGAGATGCTGCTGCCACCGCCACCGCCGCAGCAGGCGCGAACTGTGGAGCTGCGGAAAGGGCCGAACATCGCGCCGATACCCGAGATGGATCACCTCCCCGATGCCCTCCAGATCCCCGTCCTGCTGAAGGTTGGTGACGACATCTCCACCGATGAGGTCCTGCCAGCAGGCACACGCGTACTGCCCTACCGCAGCAACATCCCGAAGATCAGCCAGTTCACCTTCGATCGGATCGACGAGACGTACCACGAGCGCGCCTTCGACGTGCGCGACCAGGGGGGGCACGCAATCGTCGGCGGCAAGAACTACGGTCAAGGATCAAGCCGCGAACATGCCGCGCTCGCGCCGCGCTACCTCGGCCTGCGCGTTGTGCTGGCCAAGGATTTCGCTCGTATCCACTGGCAGAACCTCATCAACTTCGGCGTCCTGCCCTTGTTCTTCGTGCATGAGGCCGAGTACGAAGAGATCGACCAGGGGGATGTGCTGCATCTGGTTGCTCTCCGCAAGGGCATTGAAAGTGGCGGCGAACTCGAGATCAGGAACGCGACCAAGGACACGGCGATCAGCGTCCGCCACCGCCTCTCGCAGCATCAGGTCGAGGTGCTGCTCCAAGGCGGAATCATCAACTGGATGAAAGAACGCCTGCGCAGTCGAGAGCGAAACAGCGCCGGCCTGATCGAGGCGAAGTGAGCATGCTCCCTGACCTCGTGCTCGGTGTGGTCAGCTGCAGGCTGCGGCATCTACCACGCGCGCAGCAGCACTTCCGACCTAGTCGTCCTCGCCCAGCTCGAGGTCGTCGTCCAAACCATACTTTCGCACCAGCGCAAGGTAGTCCCGCTGGTAGAACAGCTTGCACCGCACGTGCGGGTGATGTTCGCGCAGCAGGCGCAGCTTCCGATTCTTTTTCGTCACGAGGCGCTGCTGCGAGGTCGTGATCTCGATGTAGAGGTCGAAGGCGGGCAGGTAGAAGTCCGGCCGAAACCATGTCCTCGGTCGGCCCTTCGCGTCCCAACCGACCGGGAACTCTCGGGGCTCGTACTGCCATACGACACCGTAGAAATCGAGAAGCCGAGCAAAGCAGCGCTCGGAGAGGTGTTGGAACCTCACCTCATCACTGGGCAGCGGGCCTTCAGACGCACGCCGCGGCGGGCCTGAGGCTGCCAGCCGCTCGAGGAGGCCAGCACCGCCGAAGTCCGGTACCCCGGCCGCTGGACCGCGCACAGGAGCTGGTTCGGGACGGCGAAGCATGAGGAAACGGTCACCGTTGTCCGATGTCAGGTCCTCGCGGTCCGATCCTCGGCCGACGACCATGCATGGCTCCGGTGCTAGCTCGAAGCAGACGCATGCCCGGCATCCGGAACGGTCGCGGTCTCCCTCGTCACCTCTTCAAACGGGAACCGGGCCACCTCACCCCGCAGCTCGCTCACTACCGGGCCGAGCGCGATCGCGAACACACCTTGTCCGCGTGCCAGTAGATCGATCACCTGAGCATTGTCATCGAGGGCATAGACCGTGCTGCCATCGGACAGGAGCGTGACGTCGCCGGGGGTCCGACCACGGCGCCTGAGCTCCTCCACGGCCTGGCGCACGCGCTGGAGGGAAACGCCGGTGTCGAGCAGCCGCTTCATGACCCGGAGCTCGACGAGGTCGTCGAAAGAGTAGAGGCGCTGCGTCCCCGACCCTTTCGCGTCGCGAACCGACGGAACTACGAGGCCGGTGCGTGCCCAGTAGTCGAGCTGCCGGTAGGTGATGCCGACGATCTTGCACACGGTGGGGCCCCGGAATCCGACGAGGTGCTCATCGTCCTCCTCGAAGCGCAGCTGCCGTCCTGTGCTCTGACTCGTCATCGCGCCCGTCCTCCCGTCGCCCACCTCACGCAACCGCTCTCACACCTGTGGAACTACGCCATTGAGGCTACGAGGAGCCAGGCCCTCGTGTCAACGAAGTGGAGCGTCAGACCCGTTCGGGCTCCACGGCCTGCATAACGAGCCTGTGGAGTGCATATCGCGCACACGCACCACCTCAGGGGGCTACAGGGGGGCGAATGTGCGCTCATATCCTCCACGCAAACCACAGGCGGGCTGACGGGAGGCCTCTGGATGGCCAGCGGCCAGACGTCGCTGCCGCGACCGTCCCGGCACCGGGCAATGTCGCGCTTGGACTGGGGCCGACGTCTCTCGCGCCTCGCGATTCGCAGCGTTACCCAAGACGCGGCCGACACGCTGCGGCCGGCACTACCGGCGCTCACTCAGTGTGATCTCGTCCCCGAGAGCTCGTCGATGCTTTAGTCACGGAACGTAGCAGTCGGACCCGAACCGCCTGGTAACAGAGTGTGACGGACGGGGGCCCGGGCGGGAGCGGCCGCCGGCCTGACTCAGCCCGGCAGGCAGCGCCGTCCTGGTACACGCGAGTGGCTGATCAGCCAATCGACCTCGGATCACCGTGCACATGCAATGCGCCTGGCGTGCACGGTCGGACACTGGTACGCCCCGGCTGACAGCGGAGGAACCCCTCGGGGCGAGCTCTGATCGTGGGCTACGTGTCCTTGAAATCCTCTGGAGTCACGCCCTCGAGAAAGGCGCGGAACTGGCGCACCTGCTCCTCGGCCTCGACCTCGGAGCCCTCGTCGTTGGACTCGATCTCGAGACCCGCCTCGTCCAGCACATCTTCCGAGGCGAAGATGGGCACGTCTTCGAGTCGGGACGCGATGGCGATGGCGTCGGAGGGCCGCGAAGAGACAGTGAAAGTTCGGCTGTTCTGCACCAAGTGCAGCTCAGCGTAGAAGGTGCCGTCGCGTAGTTCGGTGACGTGGACGGCGTCGAGCCGTACGCCCAGATCCGTGAGCACGTCGACCATGAGATCGTGCGTCAAGGGCCGGGGCGTCTCTACGCCCTGCAGCGCGAATGCGATGGCAGTCGCTTCGACGGCCCCGATCCAGATCGGTAGGTAACGAGTGCCGGTTTTCTCCTTCAGGAGGACGATCGGCTGATTCGCGGGCAGCTCGACCCGCACCCCGACGAGTTCAACCTCGATCACGCCTCGTCCCCGCTCCTTCAGCTTCGCTGGCTCTGCGCCGGACACTACCCGACGTCGAGGTCGCTGACAGGCGCTACCCGCTCTCTCTACGCTGGATCCACCCCCTGCTGGAACCGCGTGTCGCGTGCTCAGCGCGCGCCGAGCGCCGCCGACACCACCCCTTCGGGATCCGCGTCGAGCGCCTGCAGATCGTGAACGGCGATCACCGCCGGGACGTTGCGGAG
>JALYGD010000117.1 GCA_030777265.1 Actinomycetota bacterium
GCCTGGTAGTCGGTCGTGTTCGAGCACGACGTCAGCTCCCGATAGGTCTGCTGACCCGGCAACCACGCCTCGATGTCGAACTTCCGTGCCGCCGAGGCGCCGAGGTCACCGACCGCTATGTCCACGATCCGATAGTGGAGCTCGAGCCCCTGCATGAGCTCCTCCTCGATCTGGAGGATCCGCTCGTGCTCCTCACGTGAGTCGTCAGGATGCACGAACGAAAAGAGCTCCACCTTGTCGAACTGATGGACGCGGAACATCCCCCGGGTGTCCTTCCCGTAGGACCCGGCCTCGCGGCGGAAGCAGGTCGAGAAGCCTGCGTAGCGCAGGGGCAGCTCGGGGAGAATCTCGTCGGCGTGCATACTCGCGAGCGAGACCTCTGAGGTCCCAATGAGGTAGAGGTCGTCGTCGCGGGTTGCGAAAATCTGCTGTTCGTCACTGGGGAAGAACCCGGTGCCGAAAAGAGCCTCCTGACGGACGAGCACCGGTGGGATCACCGGAATGTGGCCATGACGTTGTGCGACGTCCAGGGCGTAGCGGACCAGGGCCAGCTCGAGCAGCGCTCCCTCCTGACGCAGGAAGTAGAACCTCGCCCCACTGACCTTGGCGGCACGGGCAAGGTCAAGTGCTCCCGCGGGCTCGAGAAGCTCGACATGGTCACGCGGAGTGAAGTCGAACTCTGGAGGCTTCCCCGATACCCGTAGCTGGACGTTGTTCTCCTCGAATCCCGACGGCGCGGCCGGGTCCGGCAGGTTCGGAATCCCCGCCAGCGCCTGCGCGAGTTCCCTCGAGACGACTTCGAGTTCCTCCTCCGCCACCCTCAGGGGCTCCTTCAACTCCGCGGCGGCGGCGATGAGCTCACGCCGCCGCTCGGGCTGGGCAGCCGCGATCGCTCGGGAACGGGCGTTCTGCTTCGATCGCAGACCGTCGACCTCGGTCACGACTTCGCGGCGCCGCTGGTCGAGTTCCACGACACGCTCCATGAAATCACGCTCGATACCTCGACGGGCGAGCGCCACCATAACGCCCTCAGGGTCCTCCCGCAGCAGGCGCACATCGATCATGGCGGGCAGGGTAACCGCTCATCCCAATGGCGCGGCCGGCGGACAGGCTCCTGAAGTGTCCCTCATATAGCAAGGTGCGCCCATGTGGAGGAGCGAGGCGACGGCTACCCGCCCAGGTCAGGGCCGTTTGACGCGGGCCCGCCAGTCGACCAGCCACTGTGCCGCCGCCCGATAGTCAGCGTCGTCCGCGGCGATCCGCTCCGCCTCCTCGGTCTGCCGCGCGCCCGACCGGCGGTAGGAGCCGAGAATCTTCACCTCGCGGTGAGTTCGCTTCACCGCGGCCAAGGCATCTCCCACCCGCTCGTCAGCGAGATGACCCTCGACGTCCATGAAGAAGCAGTACTCCCCGAGCTCCGCCTTCGTGGGACGCGACTCGATCTTGGTTAGGTTGAGGTCGCGCTCGGCGAAGATCTCGAGCAGCTTCAGCAACGCCCCGGGCCGGTTCTCCTCGATGAAGACGACCAGCGACGTCTTGTCCCATCCCGTCGCCGGTGGCAGGTCGTGGCCCACCACCACGAAGCGGGTCACGTTGCCCTCACGATCCGCGATGCTGCGAGCGACGATCGCAAGGCTGTAGCGCTCCGCCGCGAGCTGGTTGGAGATGGCAGCCTCTGGGCCCTCGTTGGCAGCGACGAGCTCGGCAGCCTTGGCCGTGGAGGTGGCGGCGACACGCTCAGCATCGGGCAGGTTCCCCGCCAGCCAGCGGCGACATGCCGCGAGCGCCACCTGATGGGAGCGGACGACCCTGACCTCAGCGAGGCGAACATTGGGGCGGGTAGCGAGCACGAAGTGGATCGGGAGCTCGAGCTCACCCTGGATGAGCAGGTCCACGTCGAACGCGAGGGCATCGAGCGTCGTGCTGACCGGCCCCTCGAGGGTGTTTTCGATCGGGACCACTCCCCGGTCGGCACGGTTCTCGCCCACCGCTCGCAGCACCTCGGCCACATCGGGGAGATCCACGAGCGGCTCGGTGCCTGCGACCAGCCGGGCAGCCGTCTCCGCGAAGGTGCCCGAGGGGCCCAGGTAGGCGACGGTCACCGTTCAGGATGCTGAGCGTCGCCAACGCCGGCGAGGCGCCTCGACCACCGTTCCCTTACCGCCACTGAGAGCGAGCTCGATGGCGTCGCTCTCCTCGGGTGAGAGATTGAACTCGCTCCTGCCGTCGGCGATGGGCTTCGCGTACGTCCTCCCCTCCGTGCGCCCGTTGATGCCGGAGAAGACAACCCCGTCTCCGTTCCCGTCCAACAAGGCGGCTGAGAACGACAGAGCACCGCCCATGTCCTCGAACGCGTCGTAGCGCACGACCCCCACCTGTGAGACGGAGTCGTCGACGATTCCGCGCAGCTCCTCCACTTCGGCCCCCAAGGCGACCAGATCACCGCGCAGGTCGCCGATGTCGCGCCGGATCCGTGCGATCACGTCGAAGATGTCGGCGGCGGCCGCCTCCGGGTCCAGCATCGCCGGCTCGAGGATCGCGGCATACGCGGCCCGCAGTCGACGTAGCCGCACGATGAGAGTGACTCCCAAGGCGGTCAGGACGACGAGGGCGGTGGCGCATGCGAGGACAAGGATCTCGAGCGCCTGAGCCGACAACAACAAGGGACCCCTACCTGCGCGGTGCGTCGTTTCCACTTTCGGGCGGTCGCGTGATGCGGCCGGCCCTGCAGGGATCCTAGCGCCCGGTCCGCGAGGGCAGAGGAACCGCTGCTCGCTACTAGGATCCGGGGCTCGCAGACCTGGGAGAGATGATGGGCCCGGAAGGAGTGAAAGCCCTGCTCGAGGCGGTGGCCGCCGGCGTCGTCCCCCCCGCCGAAGCGGCCGACCGGCTGGTCTCCCTGCCGTTCGCGGACCTCGGTGACCTACGCATCGACCACCATCGTGAGATGCGAACATCTGAACCTGAGGTCGTCTATGCGGCAGGCAAGACCCCTGACCAGTGTGCCCGGGCGGTCGCCGAGCTGCTGCGCGGCAGCGACGGCGCGGTGCTTGCCACTCGTGCCGAGCCTGCGCACGCCGCCGCCATAGCCGCTGTGGTCCCTCATGCGCGCTACGACCCGATTGGACGAGTGGTCGTGGCACGAACCGCGAGCCAGGGGCCCCCCGGAGTGGCGGCGGTGCTCGCCGCTGGCACGTCCGACCTTCCTGTGGCGCGTGAGTGCACGAGCGTCCTCGAGGCGTTCGGGGTGAAGGTGGACCTGATCAGCGACGTCGGCGTAGCCGGCCTCCACAGGATTGTCGCTGAGCGCGACAGGCTCGAGGCCGCCGACGTCCTAGTCCCGGTGGCCGGGATGGAGGGTGCGCTTCCCACGATCGTTGCCGGCCTGACCGGCCTGCCGGTGATCGGAGTACCCACGAGTGTCGGCTACGGGGCTTCGTTCGGAGGGCTTGCCGCGCTGCTCGGCATGCTCACCTCGTGCGCGCCAGGAGTGGTCGTGACGAACATCGACAACGGCTTCGGCGCTGCGATGGTCGTCCTGCGCATCCTCCGCCTGCTCGAGCGGTCATCCGCACCGTGAGCGGCGGTTCCTATGCAGGAGCGACGGAGGTAGCCGTGTGAGTTCTGGGCACCTCGACTGCCCTTCGGGGGTCGCCGGCGACATGCTGCTCGGAGCGCTCGTCGGCGCCGGGGCACGCCTCGACCGCGTCCAGGCTGCGGTGGATGCTCTGGGAGTGGAACCGATCCGGCTCGAGGCACGGAGCGTGACCCGGGCCGGCCTCGCCGCCACGAAAGTTGACGTCCACGTGCCACCCTCATCGACGTCGCGGTCCTGGTCAGACGTGCGCCGTCTCCTCGCCGCTGCCGCCCTACCCGATCCGGTTCGCGAGCGCGCCTTCCAGGTGTTCCGGCGCCTGGCCGCAGCTGAGGCCGCGACGCACGGGCTCCCACCCGACGACGTGCACTTCCACGAGCTTGGCGCGCTGGATACCCTTGCCGACGTCGTCGGGGTCTGTGCCGCAGTCGACGAGCTCGCCATCAGTCGCCTCACCTGCGGCCCGATCACGACCGGTTCCCACACCACGTCGACCAGCCACGGCGAGCTGCCCGTGCCGGTCCCGGCGGTCGTCGAGCTCCTCACCGGTTTCCAGCTGCGCGGTCGCGACGAGCCCCACGAGCTCATCACCCCAACGGGAGCAGCACTCGTCGCCGAGCTCGCGAAGCCGGTCCTCGCGTTGCCACCACTCATGCTGATCGGCCAGGGCCTCGGGGCGGGCAGTCGGCAGCTGGCAAGTCCGAACATCGTGCGCCTGTTGGTCGGTGAGTCGAACGTCCCGGAGGACGCTTGGGAGACCGACGCGGTCGTCGTGGAGGCCACCGTCGATGACCTTTCCCCCGAGCTCGTTCCGGTCGTTTTGGACCGTCTCCGCTCGGTCGGGGCCCACGACGCGTGGGCTTCGCAGACTCTCATGAAAAAAGGCCGTCCCGGTTTCACCCTCGTGGCGCTCGCCGAACCGGCGGAAGCCGGCAGGCTCGAGGACGTTCTGTTCCGCGAGAGCACGACCATCGGGCTACGCACCTACCCCGTGCGTAGACGCATCCTGCCGCGGCGTTGGCTCCGCGTCGACGTGGACGGGCACCAGATAGGCGTGAAAATCGCGACGCGCTTCGGAGTTGTCACGAACGTCGCACCCGAGCTCGATGAGGTCCGAGCTGCCGCGGAAGCGATGGGCCGCCCGGCACGTGAGGTTCTCGAGAGGGCGACCGTGCTCGCCCGCGAGGCGCTCGCACGGGGGGCACAGCCGGGTCCCCCTCAATGACGGGGAGGCGCCATGTCACGCGCTCTCGCGATCATCCTGGTCTGCCTCGCGTCGCTTGTCGTTTTGGCTCCCGCCGCCTTCGCCGGCGAGCCCAGATCTCCGGCCACAGCAACGGCGCCTCCGACTCAAGCCGCCACTCCGGGGGAACCATCGGTGTTCGGGGTGCTCCGCAAAGAGGACGGGCCTGTCGCGGGGGCGGTGGTCGTCGTCACCGATGCGCGCGGCAACAAGGTGGGCGAGTCGAAAAGCGGCTCCGACGGCCGCTGGAAGATCCCGCTCCCCGGTCCCGGCACCTACCTGGTCACACTCCGGGCCGACACCCTGACCGAAGGGGCGGAGCTCGCCGAGCCGAACCGTCAGACCCTCCAGGTCCGCGTCTTCGAGGGCGAGGAGCGGGGAGTCATCTTCCCGCTCGGAAAGCGGGAGGCGGCCAGTGCACGCGTCCTCGGACAACTGGCCCAAGCACTGCTGAACGGAGTGAAGTTCGGGCTCATCATCGCGACGACCGCGATCGGGCTGTCGCTGATCTTCGGCACGACCGGGCTCATCAACTTCGCCCATGGCGAACTGGTCACGTTCGGGGCGATCATCGCGTGGTACCTCAACGTGCAGGGTCCGGCCCTCCATCTCATCCCCGCGGCCGCCCTCGCCACCGTCATCGCCGGCTTCTTCAGCGGTGCGCTCGAGTACGGCCTGTTCCGGCCGCTGCGGGCGCGGCGAGTCGGACTCTTCCAGCTCCTGGTGATCACCATCGGGCTCGCGCTCGTCATCCGTCACCTGCTGCTGATCTTCTTCAGCGGTCGCAGCGCCCCATACGCTGACTACACGATCCAACGTGTGATCACCCTCGGACGGGTCGCCATGACGCCTCGCGATGCGGTCGTCATGGTTCTCTCCGTTGCCGTACTCCTCGGGGTGGCGACCCTTCTGCAGCGGACGCGGACCGGCAAGGCGATGAGAGCGGTGGCCGACAACCCCGCCCTCGCCGAATCGTCTGGCATCGACGTCCGGGGGGTCATCCTCAGGGTCTGGGTGTTCGGCGGGGCCCTCGCAGCCATAGGGGGTATCTTCCTCGGGCTCGTCGAGACGGTGAACTACCTCATGGGCTTCCGGCTGCTGCTGCTCATGTTCGCCGGAGTCATCCTCGGCGGTATCGGCACCGCCTACGGTGCGATGGTGGGCAGCTTCGTCGTCGGCATCATCACCGAACTGAGCACCGTCTGGTTCGCGCCGGAACTGAAGTTCGTGTGGGCTCTGGCCGTGCTCGTCCTCGTCCTGCTCGTCAAACCTCAAGGCATCCTCGGGCGTCCGGAGCGAATCGGGTGAGCGGCGCTCCGCAGGAGCGACGCGAGAGGAGCCGTCTTAGGCCTCCTAAAACGGCGACGGAGATGGTCGGGTGAGCGGCGCTCCGCAGGAGCGACGCGAGAGGAGCCGTCTTAGGCCTCCTAAGACGGCGACGGAGATGGTCGGGTGAGCGGCGCATGAACCTGCTCGATGTCCTCGGCAACGCCCTGCGTGCCTCCCTGGGCCCTGACGCGGCCATCTACGCCCTGTTCACCATCGGCCTGAACCTCCACTACGGCTACACCGGGCTGCTGAACTTCGGCCACGTCGGGTTCATGCTCGTCGGCGCCTACGGGCTCGGAGTCATGGTGGCGACCTTCGGTCTGTCACTGTGGTTCGGTGTCGTCGCCGGCCTGGTGTTGGCGGTCCTGCTCGCGCTCGCACTCGGCTACCCGACGCTGCGACTGCGGGCGGACTACTTCGCGATCACGACGATCGCGGCAGCAGAGATTCTCCGCCTCCTCGTCCGCTCTGCGCCGCTCGAGCCACTCACCGGCGGGGTGTACGGCCTGCAAGGTGTCGCGAGCGCCTTCTACGACCTCAACCCCATCCCGCGCGGGCGCTACGGGGTTGGCCTGCTCACCTTCCCCCACCAGTCGCTCTGGGCGATGCTCGTCACCTGGGTGCTCGTCGGGCTCGCCACCGTCCTGGTCGCTCTCCTCGCCAGAAGCCCCTGGGGTCGGGTCGTGCGGGCCATCCGTGAGGACGAGGACGCTGCGCGCAGCCTCGGCAAGAACGTCTTCGCCTACAAGCTGCAAAGTCTCGTCGTCGGCGGACTGCTGGGCGCGTTGGCCGGCGCCATGTTCGCGATCTCAACCTCGTCGGTGAACGCCGACACCTACCAGCCGGATCTGACGTTCTTCGCCTACACCATCCTGATCCTCGGAGGGACGGCAACCACAGCCGGGCCCGTCTTCGGCTCGATCCTCTTCTGGTTCCTCATCGCCGGCACGGATTCTCTGCTGCGCCAGGCCTCCGAGGCCGGGTTGCTCCCCGTCGTATCGACGAACGTCGGCGCGGTCAGCCTCATTCTCGTCGGGATCGGTCTCGTGCTGCTCATGGTGTTTCGGCCCCAGGGGATCTTCGGAGACCGGCGGGAGATGCTGCTCGATGTGTGAACAACCTGGGCCCGCCCGCCCGGGCCTACGGCCCGACCCCGCCCTCGCCGCCAATCCACGCCTGGCAGGTGTCCCAGCCGAACCTGGTGCCGAAAAGCCCGACCCGATCCTCGCCGTCCGTGGCGTGCGACGTACGTTCGGCGGACTCATCGCCGTCGACGTGGAGCACCTCGAGGTCCAAGCCGGCGTCACCACCGCGCTCATCGGTCCGAATGGGGCAGGCAAGACCACGCTCTTCAACCTTCTCACGGGCTTCGACCGGCCAGACAGAGGGACGTGGAGCTTCGACGGGCATCCGCTCGCGCGCGTCTCCGCCCACCGCGTCGCCCAGTACGGACTGGTGCGGACCTTCCAGCTGACAAAAGCGCTGCCTCGCATGACCGTGCTCGAGAACATGATGCTGGGTGCCGCGAACAGAGCCGGTGAGCGTTTCTTCCCGGCACTCGTCCCACCGCTCTGGAGACGCCGTGAGCGCCAGGTCAAGGCGCGTGCCATGGAGCTGCTCCGCCGCTTCCAGCTCGACCATATGCGCGACGAGTTCGCCGGTGCGTTGTCAGGAGGTCAGCGCAAGCTGCTCGAGATCGCCCGAGCGCTCATGTCCGAGCCCAAGCTGCTCATGCTCGACGAACCCATGGCGGGAGTGAATCCCGCACTGGCCCAATCCCTGCTCGACCACATCAACGCCCTCCGCGATCAGGGGATGACCGTCCTCTTCGTCGAGCACGACATGGATGTCGTCATGGAGATCAGCGACTGGGTCGTCTGCCTGGCCCAAGGACGAGTCATCGCCGAGGCCCCCCCCTCCACCATCGGGTCGAACCCGGCGGTCATCGACGCCTACCTCGGCACCCACCACGACGAGCCAGAACGGAGGAGCTGAAGTGGGCAGCGCTCCGCGGGAGCGATGCGAGAGGAGCTGTCTCAGGTCTCCTCAGACAGCGACGGTGGTGGTCCCGTGAGCGCCGGCAGGACACGGGAGACGCTGCTCGTCGCCGAGCGACTCCATGCCGGCTACCTCCCCGGCGCGAACATCCTCAACGGATGCAGCCTCGAGCTTCGGACTGGAGAGATCGTCGGGGTGATCGGTCCGAACGGGGCCGGGAAGTCCACCCTGCTGAAAGCGATCTTCGGCCTCTTGGAGGTGGGTTCGGGCTGCGTGCGACTCGCAGGCGAGGAGATCACGAACCTGCCCGCCCATGCCCTTGTTTCGCGTGGCGTCGGCTACGTGCCGCAGGACCGCAACGTCTTCCCGAGTCTCACCGTGCAGGAAAACCTCGAGATGGGAATCTACCTGCAACCCGGGCGGTGGGAGGAACGCTTCGAGGTGGTCCGGGGCATCTTCCCGCTGCTCGACGAGCGACGGAGTCAACGCGCCGGCTCGCTCTCCGGCGGGGAGCGGCGCATGGTCGCGATGGCCCGCGCCCTCATGATGGATCCTGCCGTGCTGTTGCTCGACGAGCCCTCGGCTGGGCTGTCACCCGCCAACCAGGACGAAGCTTTCGGTTGGGTGCACGAGATCAACGAAGCGGGTGCGTCAGTCGTCATAGTCGAGCAGAACGCCCGCCGCTGTCTGCAAATCTGTGATCGCGCCTATGTGCTCGACCAGGGCCGCAATGCCCATGCCGGCACGGGGCAGGATCTGTTGCACGACCCCAGGGTCGTCGACCTCTACCTCGGCACGCTCGCGCGGGCCGAGTGATCCCGGGACTGGCGGGAGGCCGGGACTGGCGGGCCGGATAGCGTCCGCTACCGCTTGATCTCTGCCAGATCGACTTCGCGTTCGGCGATGGTGACGAGCTGACCGCCGTTCTGGAATTTGGCGACCGCAATGCGGCCGAAAGTCGGGTCGCCGACCTCGTCGAAGTCGACGGGTCCGCTCACGCCCTGGTAGTCGATGTCGGCTCCCCGCTCGAGCAGGGTCTTGCACTCCTGGAAGGACGAGCATGGCTGTCCCTGCCGGGAGACGTCGATCATCTTCTGAACGAAGATTGCCGGGTCGGCGCTGCGAGCGGCCTCGGCAGCGAGCGCGATCACCATGACGCAGTCGTACGCCTGGCCGCCGTAGATGAAGTTGCCCTTCTCGTTCGGCGGGAGGCTCTGGTTCAGCCGCTCATTGAACTGTCGCCCGCCACTGGCGGCGAACACCGTCATGCCGTCGATGACGCTGCGGTTCGACGGGTCGATCTTCTCGGGCAGGGACGGCGCGAACAATCCGTCGCCCCCGTACAGCCTGCTCGGCGGGAGCCCCGATTCGAGCAGCCCCTTCATGATCTGGACTCCCTCGTCGAAGGAGGCGAGGACGACGGCGTCAGGACGCTGGCTCGTTGCCTGCTGGACTTCGGCGGTGAAGGTTGTGGCCTTCGGGTCGTACACGATCGGTGGCGGGACGTCCGCGCCGGAGGACTTCAGTTGCTCGGCGACGAGGTTCGACAGTGCCCGGCCGTAGTCGTCGGCTCGTCCGAGCACGACGACCTTCTGTGCGCCGTCGGCGACGACCTGATTGGAGATGATCGGGGCGACGACCGTGTCATCGGGAAGGACGGTGCGAAAGTAGAAGTCGGCGTTCTCCTGGGTCGAGAAAACCGGGGAGGTGTTCGAGGGTGAACACTGGACGATGTTGTTGTCGCGCAGGGTTTGAATGATCTCCTGGGACATGCCGGACGCCGATGCGCCGACCACTGCGTCCACACCCTGGTTGATCTGACGGGCGGCCGCCTCCTTGGCCCGCGCGGCGTCACCGGCTTCGTCTCCGGTCGCGAGGGTCACCTGCTGGCCGAGCACCCCGCCCGCCTGGTTCAGGTCGTCGACGGCGAGTCGCACCCCGTGGATCATGGGCGGGCCGAGGAAGGCGAGCGGTCCCGTCTCCG